>CAIMTR010000057.1 GCA_903844415.1 uncultured Gammaproteobacteria bacterium | reverse complement strand
GAATGTCTACTGAGACACTACTTTAAGGAGTTTTAATTAGTTCTGGAAAGTATTGCTCTATGACCGCCTTTCTTCCCAGTGCAAACTCTTCATCTGATATTTGTTTGTTCTCATGCAATATGTCTAAATCATTAAGTTTTTTGACTCCAGCTGATGTGTCCACGCCGGCACCAGAATTAGATACAGTATTTTCTGTTGTCTGCTCGAGTCGAACAAAAATTGTTTTTGGATCTAGATCGTACTGAGCACCACTTGCTGCATCTACACCCCAGCCGATTAGTCCGCCTGCAAGTATATTCCCCCACACAGCTCCTCCAACACTTTTAACTACAGGTACAGCCTTTGGTTCATAGTCTTTCTTTTGGATAGTGATCAAATGATCGATTTTTCTCTTTAATTCGACTGTAGTTGGTGTAGTACCAACTAAGTTCCCATCTACAAGCACATCGGCGCCAGAGGGATCAGAACTAATTGGCACTGCTTGTGTGGTACCTTTTACTATTGAAGCACAGCTGGTACTCAGAGAAGTAAGGGCTAGGACTATTAAGGCAATAGGGAAATTAATATTTCTTAAACATGCCATGATCGAAACTCCAAAAAAATGTGAAAAAATGTGTCAAGTGTCAAAGTCGACTTTACGAAAGTCTACTCTGAAACCGCTTTAACTAGTCCAGTATTTTCCGTGCGTGAGCAATAGCCTCTCTTACTTGTAAAGGCGCCGTTCCTCCGATGTGCTTGCGTGCATTCACTGAGCCTTCAAGCGTCAATACCGTAAACACATCTTGTTCGATCACCGAGCTGAATTGTTGCAATTGGCTGAGGGTTAGTTCGCTCAAATCGCAACCTGCTTTAATGCCGAATGCTACACTTTTGCCGACCACTTCATGTGCGTCGCGGAATGCCATGCCCTTATTCACCAGATAGTCGGCTAAATCTGTAGCCGTGGCATAACCTTTGGCGGCAGCCAAACGCATATTGTCTTTTTTGGCTTTGATAGCGGGCACCATGGCGGCATAGGCTTTCAAGCAATCTTTTACTGTGTCGAGAGTGTCGAACAAAGGCTCTTTGTCTTCTTGATTGTCTTTATTGTAAGCCAGTGGCTGGCCTTTCATCAACATTAGTAAACTTACTAGATGACCGGTAACGCGGCCACTTTTGCCTCTTACCAGTTCGGGTACATCAGGATTTTTCTTTTGCGGCATGATAGAGGAGCCGGTACAAAAACGGTCGGGCATATCGATAAAATCAAATTGAGTCGATGTCCACAACACCAGCTCTTCGGAGAAACGTGACAGGTGTGTCATGATTAAACTGGCAGCTGCACACAGTTCGATGGCGAAGTCGCGGTCGCTGACGGAGTCGAGTGAGTTTGCGGTGGGCTGGTCGAATCCAAGCAAGCTAGCGGTAAGTTCTCTGTCAATCGGAAACGTAGTACCCGCCAGTGCCGCTGCACCCAAGGGGCACACGTTCAGCCGTTTGCGACAATCGGTCATGCGCCCATAATCGCGTTGTAACATTTCAAACCAAGCTAGCAGGTGATGCCCAAAAGTAACCGGCTGTGCGATTTGCAAATGGGTGAAACCGGGCATGATCGTGTCGATGTTAAGTTCGGCTAGTTGTAGGATGCCACTTTGTGTGGCGCGCAACAGGGCGCAGATCTCATCGATTTCATCGCGCACAAATAAGCGAATGTCGGTGGCAACTTGGTCATTACGCGAACGCCCAGTGTGTAATTTTTTGCCGGTGGGGCCAATGCGGTCGGTAAGGCTGCTTTCGATGTTCATGTGCACATCTTCAAGTTTGACTGACCATACAAACGTATCTGCTTCTATTTCGGCCTTTATGTCGGTCAGGCCAGAAACGATTTGCTGGAGTTCCACGCTGGTCAGAACCCCGACTTGGGCCAGCATGGTGGCATGGGCAATGGAGCCACGAATATCAACAGCGTATAGACGTTTGTCGAAGGTCACAGAAGCTGTGAATCGTTCTACAAAGGCATCGGTGGGCTCAGTAAAACGACCGCCCCAAAGTTTGTCCTGACTCATAACTGATCCTGCTGGGTATAGGCACGCATGATGCCGAAGTAAAGAAAATTAAACTGATTATAGCAATGAACAAAGCGCGTAGAGTAATGTGAGTTGCTAGTAATCGAAAATCTGACTGTGTTAGATGTTTTCAAGGTGCGGTAGGCTGCGCATTGGTAGCGTACAATAGCGAGCAATATCAGCTCATAGCACTCACAAATGACCTCACAATTATTGCGCATCGCGACCCGCGAAAGTCCACTTGCTTTATGGCAGGCGGAATATGTTAAAGCTAAATTACAGGCAGAACATCCAGGCTTACAGGTTGAGCTATTGCCCATGACCACCCGCGGCGATCAACTCCTTAATTCGCCATTGTCCCAGGTAGGTGGCAAAGGGCTGTTCATCAAAGAACTGGAGATGGCCATATTGGAAGGTCGGGCCGACATCGCAGTGCATTCTATGAAAGATGTACCTATAGAATTTCCGAATGGGCTAGGTCTGGCGGTGATTTGTGAGCGTGAAGATTGTCGCGATGCTTTTGTTTCCAATTTGTATGCAACCCTAGATGATTTGCCGCAAGGGGCAGTGGTGGGCTCTTCCAGTTTGCGTCGTCAATGCCAGTTACGCGCGCGGCGTCCAGATCTAGTCATCAAAGAGTTGCGCGGCAATGTAAATACCCGTTTACGGAAACTCGATGCAGGAGAATATGCCGCAATTATTTTGGCCGCTGCGGGTTTAATTCGATTGGGTTGGCCAGAACGCATTCGACAGTTTTTACCAATTGAAGTATCGCTGCCTGCAGGCGGGCAGGGCGCGGTTGGTGTGGAATGTCGTTTGCAAGATAGCAGCACACTGCAATTACTGGCGTGTTTAAATCATGAAGCGACGGCTTTGTGTGTGAGCGCCGAACGCGCCATGAATGCCAAATTACAAGGAGGTTGTCAGGTGCCTATTGCTGCACTCGCACAGATCAAAGGTGAAGGTCAAACCTCTAGTTTGCATTTGCAAGGTTTGGTTGGCACAGTAAATGGTATGCATATTCTGCGTAGCGAGATCAGCGGTCCCCTTCATATGGGAGAAGAGTTGGGTGAAATCCTGGCCGAAGATTTGTTGCGGCAAGGAGCTGCAGGTATTTTGGAAGCACTTTAATGGGGCTCTTAAAACCATACTGATGAAAACACCAAAAAACCTTAATTCGAAACTTGTTTTGGCGCATAAAACGATATGGCTGACGCGGCCCCTTGCACAACTTTCCCAATTAAAAAAACAGCTGGAACTCTTGGGTGCACAAGTGCTCGCACTCCCGCTGTTGGACATTCGTCCGCTGCCAATCGACTCCGTCGCCAAACAACGTTTGTTGGATCTTGATTGCTACGATTTGGTGTTTTTTATTAGCACCAATGCAGCACAAATAGGCCTTGATGTTATTTTTTCATGGTGGCCACAATATCCAGCACATATCGTAAATTTTGCCGTTGGCCCTAGTACCGCGGCAATTATCGAAAGCGCAGGTTTGCTGGTTAAATTTCCGAAAGATCGAACGAGCAGCGAAGCTTTGCTGGAGTTACCACAGTTGCAGAAAATTGAAGGTAAAAAAGTTCTGATCGTGCGTGGTGCTGGCGGGCGTGAAATTTTGGCAGAGGGCTTAGTTGCGCGTGGTGCCAGTGTAGACTATATCGAGCTCTACGAACGTAGAGTGCCTGAGTATTCCACAGATTATTTGCGAGAATGCCTGTTGCAACACAAGCCCGATGCAGTAGTGATAAGCAGTGCCGAAGCGCTCGATAATTTACAAATTTTGTTTTCGCCAGTTTTAGCGCAGCATGATACTCAAGCCAGTGTCCAATTGTTGGCGCCAAAACATGGAGCTAGAAATTCCGCAGTCGATTGGCGCTGCTTGCCACTTAGGGTTTCTTCGCCACGACTGGCAGAACATGCGCTTATTAAAGGATTTTCACACATCAAGGTCATGGCAGGAGCGACTGATATGGCTATAATCAACACACTGGTGACAGATACAAGCGAGCACTTAAACCATGAGTGACAACACACCTGCATCTACTGAAATACCCGCAACACCTGCGTCCCCTAGTTTTGCAAAAATTAGTAGCCGGCCAACTCCAGTCGATGGAGTAAATCTAAAACTCCGTAGTAACTCCCTATTCATGTTGTTACTTCCTGTGTTGGTGGTTATTGCTGTTGCGGTATTGGGAAATTTGTATTGGCAACAGCACAGTCAACTTGCAACATTGCAAACAAACACGGCATTGCTTACTCAGCAGTCTGCCGCAAACAACGGACAGTTCAGTGTCTTACAGCAAAGCCAACAACAGCTTGAGCAGAGTTTAGTGGCAGCGCAGCAGCAAGATCAAAATCAACAACAGTTGCAACAACAAAACCAAGTATTGTTAGTGCAGGCTAATGCTCAGATTTCAAGCTTGACAGCACAACTAGCTAGCATGAATCAACAATTGCTTTTGGCGCAGCAGGCCATTAGCAATCAACGCAATAACACAAGTGCTAAAGTGCTGTTAAGTGAGGCCGCATCAATGTTGCGGTTGGCAGAGCAACGTTTGCTGATGACTAGTGATGTAAATACTGCGATTACTTTGTTGCAAGAAGCTGACGCCGTGCTCAAGCAAATTAATTCACCCGCTTTGGTTGGTTTGCAAAATAATTTGGCTGCAGATCTCTTTACCTTGCAAGCATTAATAACAATCAATGTTGAAGCTTTATATGAAAAATTGGCTTCAGTCAGTGCAGAAGTAGAAGTTCTTACAATGGTAAGTGGCTCTGATAATCCAGATTTCTTGGTCCCTGAGAGTACAGGCGCACCAACTGCCCTAAAACAAAATGGCTGGATCGACAGCGCGCTGTCGGTGTTGAGCGAATATTTTGTAGTAACCCGGCAGGATGTCGCGGTGTCTCCATTACTAACAACAGAGCAGCAATTTTTGCTGCGTAAAACGATTGGGCTGCAATTGACCTCTGCGCAGCTGTCATTATTGAATTCACAGCAAGTAGTTTATGACGCAGCACTAGCAGCTGCACAAGCAGGTATTTCCCGCTGGATAGAAAATAGTGATAGCAGAAAAATAGGTGTCCTCGCTGAGTTAGAAGCCTTGCGAACAAGTCCAATCACAAATGAGATTCCGGCAATAAACTTGTCACAGCAAGCTATAAAGCTTATAGAAACTGGTATGTTTGATGCGCCTGTTGAGGTCGTGCCGTGATCCGACCATTTTTATGGAGTTTGTTTGCCCTTGCAGTTGGCGCCGGGTTGGCGGTGCTTTTGGTCAGCGATCCTGGTTATATTTTGGTGCACTACCGTGGTTATTCGATTGAGGCCACTCTTGTTACCGTGCTGGTTACACTGATAATTTTCAGTGGCATTAGTTATGCAATGAGTTGGCTGCTGCGCAATGCAAATCCTTTGCACCTTCTGCGCAAAAGTACTTGGCAACGTTTGCTTGGCCGAAGTACACCTGCTGCAGCCACTGCTAAAGGTTTAACTTTTCTCTTACTGGGGCGCTGGCAGGAAGCTTACAAATTGTTAGTAGAAAATGCCGAAAAAGTAGAAAGCCCGCAGTTCTCTTATCTGGCTGCAAGCATTGCAGCTTTTCAGCGTGGGGATCGCGCATCATGGAGTTGGTGCCTGGACCGAGCCGAAAAAAAATATTCTACAGAGGTGGAGGGTATAAACAGCTTTCGTGCTTTGCTGGAAAATCGTTCTGGTAATTGCGCGCAAGCACTGGCCATTCTGCTGGCTTTGAAAAAAGTGGCGCCGATGAGTCCCTTTGTGCTGGCCCAGCTTAAGGATATTTACAGTGGATTGTCCGATCTTGATAATCTGGAAGCCTTGCTGCCTGATCTTGAAAAACAGCAAGTTTTGTCAAGTAGCGAAGTGCTAAAGCTGCAAGAGCGTGTGTTTCAGCACAAGCTGGAACAAGCAGCACAATATGGTCTAGATGAGCTTCGACTTATTTGGCAAGACTTACCAAAAAAATTGCGCGACAACGAAACACTCACTGGAGTTTATCTGCATGCCCTGCTTCTTAAGCAGCAAGATACCGAAGCCGGTGCGCTGCTTACCCGTTTCCTTAAACAGCAGTGGAGTGACAAGTTGGTTGCCATGTTGGGCTTTGTGAATACAAAACAACCTCAACAATTATTGCTGATGTTGGAAAAATGGCTTACACACCATCACAACAATCCTGTGTTGTTGCTTACGCTTGGTCGTTTAAGTTTGCGCAATCAACTTTGGGGTAAAGGTCGCGACTATTTTCAACGTGCACTGCACGCTGCAGGTAGCGGTAAGCTTGGCGCTGAAATTAGTGCGGAACTTGCACGTCTGCTTGATCTGTTAGGGGAGCATGAAGAGAGTCACGCGTGTTACATGCAAGCGATGGATTTACTTGAATATAAATTGCCCCAATTACCGCTTCCGATTAGAAAATAGATCGAATTATTTTTGTATGCCCGGTTAGCTCTGCCACAATCGTGCAGTTACGAAATTCCCAACTCCTGCCATAACGCATCAACTCTTTCTTTTACTTCTTTGCTCATAACGATAGGGCGACCCCATTCTCGGGAGCTTTCGGCGGGGAGTTTAGTAGTTGCATCGAAACCCATTTTGGAACCAAGGCCCGATACTGGTGACGCGAAATCCAGATAGTCGATGGGAGTATTTTCCATGCTGATAGTGTCACGCACGGGGTCCATGCGAGTAGTCATGGCCCAGATTACATCGCTCCAGTCGCGAATATTAATGTCGGCATCGGTAACAATAACAAATTTTGTATACATGAATTGGCGTAGAAAAGACCACACACCCATCATTACGCGTTTGGCATGGCCGGGATATTGTTTGCGGATACTGACAATAGCTAGACGGTAGGAGCAACCTTCTGGTGGTAAATAAAAATCGACAATCTCAGGATATTGTTTTTGGATAAGAGGCACAAAAACTTCGTTTAGTGCCATGCCGAGAATGGCCGGTTCATCGGGTGGACGTCCTGTGTAAGTGCTGTGATAAATTGGATTAGTGCGATGTGTAATGGTGTTGACGGTGAACACAGGGAAGGTCTCCACCTCGTTGTAATAACCAGTGTGGTCACCAAAAGGACCTTCTTGCGCAACATCACCTGCATGAATCACGCCTTCCAATACTATTTCAGCAGAGGCCGGCACTTGTAAATTATTGGACAGACCTGCTGCAACTTCTGTTTTGTTGCCGCGTAGTAGTCCAGCAAAACCATATTCAGATAAAGTATCAGGAATTGGTGTAACAGTTGCTAGGATCGTAGCTGGATCAGCACCTAGCGCAACTGAGACTGGAAAGGGTTGTCCTGGATGTTGTTGCTGCCAGTCACGGAAGTCCAGCGCGCCACCCCGATGCGACAACCAACGCATGATTAAGCGATTTTTTCCAATCTTTTGCATACGGTAGATGCCCAAGTTCTGGCGTTCTTTGAGCGGACCGCGGGTGATTACCAAAGGCCAGGTCATCAGTGGACCTACGTCATCGGGCCAGCACGTTTGCAGAGGGAATAAATCGAGATCGACAGCGTCTCCCTTGAGTACAACTTGCTGGCAAGGTGGATTACTGATTACTTTAGGTGCCATGTTCAAGGCTTGTTTAAATAGCGGGGCTTTGTCCCACAAATCTTTCCAACCTTTGGGTGGATCAGGTTCTTTCAGAAATGCGAGTAATTTTCCGACATCACGCAAACTAGAAACATCTGGCTGACCCATGGCAAGTGCAACTCGTTTAGGTGTACCAAACAAATTGCCTAACACAGGTATGTTGTAACCCTTGGGATTTTCAAACAGCAGCGCGGGGCCTTGTTGTCGCAAGGTGCGGTCACAAATTTCTGTCATTTCAAGATATGGATCTACAGCAACCTTAATGCGTTTAAGTTCGCCATTTTGTTCCAGCATCGAGATAAATTCGCGCAGGTCTTTAAACATAGGACTTGCCTCAGCGCTGGCGTTGGTCGTTAGCTAGTGTTGGCTACTTGCGTTTCATAGTCTGGAAAAACTCTTCATTTGTCTTGGTGTCTTTGAGTTTGTCCAATATGAATTCAGTAGCTGGCACATCTTCCATGGTGGTTAGCAATTTGCGCAAGATCCACATACGTTGCAATTCTTCTTCAGTGGTCAGCAAATCTTCGCGACGCGTGCCGGATCGACGCACGTTGATGGCAGGATATACGCGTTTCTCGGCCATTTTTCGGTCGAGATGCAATTCCATATTGCCGGTGCCTTTGAACTCCTCATAAATAACTTCGTCCATTTTGGATCCGGTTTCAATCAAGCAAGTGGCGATGATAGTAAGGCTGCCTCCTTCTTCGATATTACGTGCGGCACCAAAGAAACGTTTGGGTCTCTCTAATGCATGTGCGTCCACACCACCGGTCAATACTTTACCAGACGAGGGAATAATAGTGTTGTAGGCTCGTGCCAGGCGAGTAATCGAGTCGAGCAGAATTACCACATCTTCTTTGTGTTCGACCAGTCGTTTGGCTTTCTCAATAACCATCTCGGCCACTTGAACGTGCCGTGCGGGTGGTTCGTCGAAGGTACTGGCAACTACTTCGCCGCGAACAGAACGCTGCATCTCAGTTACTTCTTCAGGGCGTTCATCAATTAACAAAACTATAAGACGGCAATCGGGGTTATTACGAGTAATAGCTTTGGCCATGTTTTGTAAAATGAGGGTTTTACCAGCTTTGGGTGGAGAAACAATCAATCCACGTTGGCCTTTACCTATAGGCGCAATCAAATCGATAACACGCGAACTTAAATCTTCCGAGCTGCCATTGCCCGCCTCGAGTTTCAGGCGTTTATCTGGGAATAACGGAGTAAGATTTTCAAACAGGACTTTGGTGCGGGCGTTTTCGGGCTTATCGAAATTGATTTCGTCTACCTTGAGTAGCGCAAAATAGCGCTCCCCTTCTTTGGGCGGTCGGATTTTGCCGGAAATAGTGTCGCCAGTGCGTAGATTAAACCTACGAATTTGACTAGGTGAAACGTATATGTCATCAGGACCGGCTAGAT
>CAIMTR010000056.1 GCA_903844415.1 uncultured Gammaproteobacteria bacterium | reverse complement strand
GTTAGCCACTTGGCACTGGAAGCTATCGTGTCCACTGGTTTAAACACTGCGTAAAAATGTTGAGCACGACCTTCATAATTAATATAGGTGCCAGTAGTTTCAGCAAATGTTCCTGCCGCAATTACCAGATTGGCAGCTTCAGCGGTAGGGTTTTGCAGGCTATCGAGTACGGTCAGTTTTTCTAAGCCATTGAGGAACTTGTCTACTGCAGTGCTGGGCGCACGTCGGTAAAGATCATTCTCCAAAACGATGGCTTGTTTCTTACCACTGTGCATAGCTTTGCCCAGCGTATTGCTACTGCCTTGCAGCAATAGTGCCAAACCCAAACTATTGGCTTCCGCCACAGCAAGCACCAGATTTGTAGGTTTTTCAGCAGTAGCCAAAGCGGTAGCGATATTGGCGGCGGCTTGCAACAAAGCCGGTTCCAGACTGCTAGTGCCACTGACAATCAACGGGTTTTTAGCTGCATTCAAGTCGGCGGCGATAATTTTCACCAAGTCAGTTTCTGCCGCAGTTAAGTCATTTACTGCAGGAGCTGTAGTGTCTATGGCATGGGCAATGGCATAACCAATGCGCGCACTGTTTATGTTACTGGCAATATGTACTTTCTTAGCGATGTCATCCAGACGTGTGGCATGCGGAGAAAGAATATACAACGGGCTCTTTTTGTCCATGGTCAAGGTGCGTATGGCTGCATCATGCCAAGCGGGTAAACGGATTTTAGCTGCCATCTCTTTGCCGAGATTCTTCACTGCCTGCCGTAGTGCCAGTGCCAGACGCGCTGCGGTATTGGTCAAGTCTTCGCCAAGAATCAACACAGCGTCAGCTTGTTCCATGTCTTTGATGGAAGCGATATGCACTGGACGCTGCTGATAAATATCCAGCACCTGCTGTAACAAACCAAATTCCTGATCGGATACACCAGCATAGAAATTTTCTGCGCCCACTAAAGCCCGTAATGCAACGTTAGCTTCAAGCGAAGCACGAGGAGAGCCAATGCCGAGTGCTGTACCCTGCATTGCTAACAATTGTGTTTTAGCATCAGTAATTGTTATCTGAGTTGGTCGGCCATCATGAGCCGAACGTATCATGTTGATAGTGATACGTTCTTTGCTGTTGACATAACCTGTCCCAAAACGACCCTTGTCACACAAAAAATAACCATTCACTTGATCGTTGAAACGATTAACCACGCGCCGCAATGTGCCATAACGTTCGCCAGGGTTAATATTGCAACCAACACCACAACCGGCGCACACAGAAGGTGAGCTCTGCATATCCCATTTACGGCTGTATTGTTTGCTAAAAACCTTGTCGGTAAACACACCAGTAGGGCATACCTCGGCTAGATTGCCACTAAATTCATTTTCGAGCGGCCCGTCCTGAAAGCGACCAAAATACGTATTGTTATGCGAGGCTTGTACACTGAAATCTGTACCCCCGGCATAATCCTTATAAAAACGCACACAGCGGTAACAAGTGATGCAACGGTTCATCTCATGACCGATAAAAGGCCCGAGGTATTGATTATTGTGGGTGGTTTTCTTGCCGTCGTAGCGGCGATACGTATGGCCCGACATAACCGTCATGTCTTGTAAATGACATTCGCCACCTTCTTCACACACTGGGCAATCGTGGGGATGACTGGTCATGATGCTTTCAATGGCTTGCGAGCGAAATTTGGCTGCGTTAGCAATTGAGTAACGGGCACCTTCGCGCGGGGATGTCATACAGGCCATTACCAATTTGCCACGTTTATCGTCGTCGTTGGCATATTCAATAATCGCGCACTGGCGGCAAGAACCCACCGATCCCATGCTTGGGTGCCAGCAGAAATACGGCAAATCAACCTGATGCGACAGGACTTCCTGCAACAGGTTGTTGTTGGGATCTACTTCAAAGACCGCGCCATCTACGTTAATCTTGGCCATCTATTGCTCCGTTCAAATAGTAAATATTTCAACTAGTTGAATTCAATTCTTAATGTTTTTTATAGCCACAACCATGATTCACATGGGAGACAAATTCATCCATGAAATACTTCAATCCGCTTTGCAATGGTTCAGCCGCACCAGGGGCGAGTGCACAAAAAGT
>CAIMTR010000055.1 GCA_903844415.1 uncultured Gammaproteobacteria bacterium | reverse complement strand
TGAAGTGCACGCTGGGTGCGGTCGTTGCGAGCGTTGCAGAGAGGGAATGTACACATCCTGCCTCAACTATGGCAAAAACTACGGTGATGTCAACAAAGGTCACCGCGCCAATGGATTTACAACCGATGGTGGATTTACGCAATATGCCATCAACAACATCAACACATTGGCGCACGTACCAGATGATATGAGCGATGAAGAAGCAACACTGATCGTCACTGCTGGTACGGCCATGTACGGCTTGGATGTCATCGGCGGGCTGATCGCTGGCCAGTCTGTGGTCATCATGGGCCCAGGTCCAATCGGTCTGATGGGCGTTGGTGTGGCCAAGGCACTGGGCGCAAGCGAAGTGATTCTGACCGGAACACGCGATAACCGCCTAGAGATGGGACGCAAGCTTGGCGCTGACTACACCATCAACGTGACCAAAGAAGATGCTGTCGCTAAAGTGCGTGAGTACACCAACGGAGGTGCGCATTACGTGCTTGAGTGCTCCGGTGCACCCAATGCTGTGAATGACGCATCTTCGATGCTTCGCCGCGGCGGTCGCATCTGCTTAGCGGCATTCCCTGGCTCACCAGTGCCTGTCGATATCGCCGCTTTGGTTCGAAACAACATCTACATGTTCGGTATTCGCGGCGAAGGCAAGAGTGCCACCCACCGTGCAGCCGCATTGATGTCTCAAAAACGCTTCGACGCCAAGCTGATTCACACTCACACTTTTCCATTGGAAGAAGTGCCCGAAGCGCTGCGTCATGCACGTGAACGTATCGACGACGCCATCAAGGTGGTGGTGAAAATCGGCCACCCCGAAGGTTGCTAAAGAGAGACCCAACGTGCTTACCTTTGACCAATACTTGACGCCACAATCGCTTGACGAGGCTTTCGACGCGCTGCAAAGCGTAACGGGTGCCCGCTTGTTGGCCGGTGCAACAGATCTCCTGCCCTGGGCTAGAGAGGGCAGGGCAGGTGACGTGCACTTGCCAGCCGTGGTGGACATTAGCCAAATAGCTTTGCTAGGCGGTGTGTCGCAGGAAGGCACGCGAATTCACGTTGGTGCCACCACGCCCATCTCGGCGCTGCAGCATCATCCGCTGCTGCGGCAGCAAGCGCCGGTGTTGGGCTCTTGCGCGCTGTGGTTTGCCGACGATCAAATTCGTGAGCAGGCCACAGTCGGGGGCAACTTGGTCAATGCTTCGCCAGCTGGCGATACGCAGCCAGCTTTGCTAGCACTCAACACCCACGTGACGCTGGCTCGCCGTGAATCGGGCCGAATCCTTGAGCGTTCAGTTCCTTTGTCTGAATTCATCCTCGGTCCAAGTCGAACCTTGCTTCAGCCCGGAGAGATCTTGCTGAGACTGGAGTTTGATGCTTTGCCCCATCATGGTGTTTCGTTTGAGAAGGTGGGTCATCGCCGCGCCTTGGCTATTTCTACGGTCTGCATTGCCACACTTGTCCGCATCGATACACACAATCGCATTGACGATTTGCGCATTGCAATCGGCGCAGTTGGACCTGTGCCCGAACGTCTCACAGACATTGAAGACCTCCTCACAGGTGTCAAACCTACGCCCACAGCATTGCGTGACGCCTCACTTAGAGTGGCTGATCGGGTTCGTTCACGCAGCCGTCAAAGCTACAGGCGCGAAGTTTTGAGCAATTTTGTTGAACGCTCATTGGCCACGGCATTGGCTCATGCTGGACTTGACTTGCCCCGTCTACCTAAGGAGTCAGAATATGTCTGATACGCTTTTATCTGGCGGGACTTTGGCACAAGGCTGCCACCCTACGACAGAAATTAACGCAACCGTTAACGGTCGCAAGGTCAAGCGTACCGTTCCCAACCATTATCGTGTCATCGACTTTGTGCGGGAGGAGCTTAAGCTCACCGGCAACAAAGAGGGTTGCGG
>CAIMTR010000054.1 GCA_903844415.1 uncultured Gammaproteobacteria bacterium | reverse complement strand
TCCAGTAACGAGGGCAACAGCAATATGAAGTTTATCGTCACAAAACTCTTACCAAAATTTGGTGAAAATATGTTTATGCGATTGGCAAGATTAACCCTCTTATTACTGGTTTCTGTGTTTACTCATGCGCAGACACTGCAGTACCTGCCTGCAGATTTACCACTAGATGTCGACCTTTTGTATCAACAACTACAGCCTGCAGCAGACTATAAAGAAACAACTACCAGCATCATGGAACAGTTAAGCCGCAACCATTACTCGGAAATCAATTTTGATGACGTTTTTTCCAGCACTATGCTCGACAGTTTTATAAAAACTCTGGATGGGGGGCGCATGTACTTCACCCAAGAAGATATCACGCAGTTCGAACAGTACCGCAACGAACTCGATGACCTGCTGCTCACTGGTGATACCCAAGCTGGCTATCTTATCTACAATCTTTATCAACATCGTTTAATCGAGCGCCTAGTTTATTCCATCAAGCAGGTGGAGGATGTCTCAAATGCATTTGATTTTACACTTGATGAAAATATGGAACTGGATCGTGGCAAGGAACCCTGGCCTATAAACCATGACGTTCTAACTGAAATCTGGCGCAAGCAGGTAAAAAGCAGTGTCTTAAGTCTCAAGCTTACAGACAAGACTATTGATGAGACTAAGGTACTGCTAAGCAAAAGATTTCGTTCTCAATTAAGTCAGGTACTTAAAACCAATGGTCTGGATGTCTATCAAAGTTATATGGATGCTATGACTATGACCTTCGATCCTCATACTCAATATTATGCACCGCGGGCTGCGGAAAATTTCAATATGAGCATGCGTTTGTCTCTTGAGGGTATTGGTGCAGTTCTCACCACTGAAGATGAATATACAAAAATTGTCAGTGTTGTCACCGGTGGACCGGCTGAATTAACTGGTGAACTTCACCCCTCAGATAAAATTATAGGCGTGGCACAGGGGGACGAACCTTTTGTAGACGTAATCGGCTGGCGTGTAGATGACGTAGTGCAATTAGTCCGCGGAGAAAAAGGCAGTGTAGTTCGGTTAAATGTTATGCCAGACGGTGCTGGTTTGGAAATTAAAGTAGTAAGCATCACACGTGATACAGTCAAACTAGAAGATTCATCCGCAAAAAGTAAAATCGTAGAAGTGGATTACGAAGGTAGCATTCACAAAATTGGAGTGATCGAACTGCCTACTTTCTATGTCGATTTTGAAGCACTGCAACGCCGTGATCCTGATTACCGTAGTAGTACACGAGATGTTCAGGAACTGCTTGTTAAATTAAAAGCCGATGGCGTTGAAGGAGTTGTTGTAGATTTGCGCCGCAATGGGGGTGGTTCCTTGAGCGAAGCCAATTCGCTGGTGGGGTTATTCATTCGACGTGGTCCTACAGTTCAGGTACGTGATGCTGACGGCAATAATATCGTACAGGGTGATTCTGATCCTGAAATAATTTATGACGGCCCTCTTGCAGTATTGGTCAACCGTTTAAGTGCTTCTGCTTCAGAAATATTTGCTGGCGCTATACAGGATTATCAACGTGGAATTGTGATGGGCAGTCAAACCTTCGGCAAAGGCACGGTACAGGAATTAATTCCCATGGATGTGGGTCAGATGAAAATAACGCGCGCAAAGTTTTACCGAATTTCCGGAGAAAGCACCCAACACAAAGGGGTCACTCCTGATATAACGTTCCCGGATTTGTATGATGTATCGGAAGACATTGGTGAAAGTGCACTCCCTACCGCCCTGCCCTGGGACACTATTGAACCTAATTATTATCGTCCATATACAGATTTGCATACCCTTATTCCTACCCTAGACAGCAAACATACAGCTCGTCTGATAAATGATCCTGACTTTGTGTTCATCCGTGCACAAATTGCACGTGCTGTAGAAAATCGTGATGTAAATGAAGTTACATTGAACGAGGAAAAACTACTGAGCGAGCGTGCTGAAAATGACGCTTGGCGCCTGCAAGCTGAAAACACTCGGCGTTTGGCCAAAGGTTTACCCATCCTGACTGACACTGCTGCGCTGGATGCAGAGGATGCTATTGCAGATGCAAAAGCAGACCCAGAACCAAGCTCGGAACCAGAGATTAAAGATGGCACTGAAGTCGTCGCAAAAAAGACCGAAAACGATCCCTATCTGCTTGAAGGTGGCCGCATTCTTATTGATTTGATCGGACTACAGGCTGGAAAAGGGGTAAGACTCGCAGTGCAACAATAATAATTGTTTCTACAGCGAGTTATTTAAAAACGAAATAGTAGAAAAAAAGAAAGTAACCTATTGGGTTGATCGCCTGGTTCTTCTTAGTAAGAATGCTGTAAAGCTTTTATTGTCAATTTTTTCGAAGTACCGCTACAAATCCGGTTACTGGGTTGCCATACTCTTTTCTTAAAATACTCTCCGTGATGCCAAACACTTCAAGCCCAGCTTCCCTTGCTGTTGATACTATGTGTTCTTTGCTATGTGCATAACGCCCAGAATCGGTCAGCTTGAATGGCGCAAAGTCAGTTTTTTCAACGGTGAATATAAACAAGCCTCCAGAATTAAGGCATCTTACTGCTGGGAAGATAACTTGCCGTAAATCGCCGAAATAAATAAACGTGTCACAAGCTACTATCAGCTGATGGACACTATAAGCATTTGCCAGAAAAGCAGTGATTTCAGCTACATGGATTTGATCGTACAGTCCTGTGGCGCTGCATATAGCTGCCATCTCAGGAGACAGGTCTATTCCGATTAAAGTGTTCGCAAGCGGTTTTAAATACTTACCAGCAAGACCTGTTCCGCAGCCCAGTTCTAGAATGCTGATGGATTGCGGGCTAGGTAATACAGTAGCAATAGCCTCCCTGACCAATTCTGGCGCGGCGTAATCCAGCTCATCGCACATGTTATGTTCGTAAAATTCTGCGAATCTGGAATACAGTTGCACTATACATTCATCGGGTGCGCGGGAGGGCGGGTCTTTGTCAAGTAAGGCGTCCAGGATGTGTCTTGTTTCTGCATTGTCGGGCTGTATGACCAGATACTGTTGATAGGCTTCTCTTGCTCTATCCCGCCTACCAAGAATGTGCGCAAGTTCTCCCAACCCTAGCCAGTTGACAGCGTTATCAGGTTCCATTTCTGTCGCTTGTTCCTGACAAACAAACGCTGCCAGAATTTCACCGTCTGCTCTAAGTTCGATAGAACTTGCTCTGAAATCTTGCGGAGTTGGCCTCTTTACTTCAGAGGCAGATGATTTATGAGTTACCAGCAGACCCTCATCTGTAGCAAATTTAATCCAATCTATACAGGAAATAGGGTTATTCTGCAGTAAGGGGTCGAGAATATTGCTTATGTCCGCAATACTTCTTTGGCCATTACATAATTCCAGAATTAAAG
This sequence comes from uncultured Gammaproteobacteria bacterium, assembly GCA_903844415.1. GTDB lineage: Bacteria > Pseudomonadota > Gammaproteobacteria > Pseudomonadales > Pseudohongiellaceae > CAILUG01. The sequence goes on along the minus strand of CAIMTR010000054.1, from coordinate 1,154 downwards.
CTGCTGTTGCATTAAGCCGGTGGAGCTTGCAGGAATCTAGATCGTAGACAAGATAACTGTCATCTGCAGTGGTTATTGCAAGGCGATGATTGCTTGTTATTAGAGGTGAATCCATAAGATCTGTAACAATCCGGGGAACCTTGAAAGCGCCCCCCGGAAGAATAAGTGGAAGATGGTTTTAATCTAGCCAAAATATTTTTTGGCTAATGATTATTGACCTTTCCCTTTACCTTTACCTGTGCCATCGCCTTTACCTTTGCCATCTCCTTTACCTTTGCCATCTCCTTTACCTTTGCCATCTCCTTTACCTTTACCATCTCCTTTACCTTTGGCATCTCCTTTACCTGCTGGAGTAGCTTCGGCAGCAAGAACAGTTGATGCTGGGGCTGCTAACGCTAGTAAACTGCTGGCTAGCAAAGTGTGCTTTAAAAAACCTCTGCGGGATGTCTGAACACCATCCAAGATAGCACTTAAAGAGCTTTTGATTTCTTTAGACATAATAATCTCCGGTAGAACATTATTTAACTGAAATTATGAATGGAACAAAGATGCAGTGAACTTCATTACCACACCTAGTCCCAACCTTAGAACGCGGTCTCAAATTTTAACAAAGGAATAAATTTATTTTATTTTTTTATTAGATTAGAGGCCATACCGAACACATCTAATATTTACGAAAAGAAATGTTTCGGACGGCTTAATTGATTCAGATTAAAAATATAAAATCAAGTCAAATATGCGTAAAAAAATTATGAGGTAAACTATAGTCTACTCGGAAATTCTTTTAGGGAGTGCAAATGATGTTATTTATCTTGATTTGCTTAGCTGCATAGTGATTGCAACCGATTTAACCAACCAAAAGTAATAAACTAGATGATAAGAGGGGAACAGGTATTAACCTTGCAGAATAAAATAAAAAAATGGTGGAGGAGGAGAGATTCGAACTCTCGATAGGGTATTAACCTACGCCGGTTTTCAAGACCGGTGCATTCAACCGCTCTGCCACCCCTCCACGAAGGCCAGCATCTTACCCGAATCAGTCATTCAGTCAACCAAAAAGGCATACGACTAAAGGGTAAAAAAAAGTGTCTGTTTTTTGAATAAATCTGAAATTTAGCTGGAAAAAAACGCTATTACTTTGCAAAGTAATGGTT
>CAIMTR010000053.1 GCA_903844415.1 uncultured Gammaproteobacteria bacterium | reverse complement strand
AGCCCCCAAACATTTGCCACCCTGGAAATCATGAGAATTCCATGCTGTGTAAAACTTGTAAATATTTGCGATACAGCCGGACTTTTCTGCAGATTTACTGTGACTTTTTTGGATAGGCTCTCATGCTGTTGAATATCCTTTCTGTCATCGCTCCCGTGTTTCTTTGCGCACTAATCGGTTTTTTTTGGGTGAAACGGGGTCTGACATTTGATACCCCTTTTGTGTCGACTCTGGTCATGGAGATTGGCGCACCATGCCTAATATTTTCCACTTTTATGGAAATTGAAATCGATATGAGCGCTTTCCGCAGCATGGCCGGGGCAGCCTTTGCTGCCATGCTAACGTTCGGTGTGGTTGCAGCTTCGGTGCTTAAAATTTGCAAACTGGATCAGCGTACATGGCTGCCCACACAAATGTTCCCCAATGTTGGCAATATGGGCTTACCGCTGTGTCTTTTGGCATTTGGAGATGAAGGTCTGGCGTTGGGTCTCACTTATTTCATGGTCAATATGGTGTTTGGCTTTACGCTGGGAGCGGCTATCACTTCCGGTAAATTTTCTTTTAACGACATAGGAAAAAACCCGGTTTTTTACGCAGTAATAATAACCTTGGGATTTTTATTCACAGACAGCAAACCACCAGAATGGATTCAAAATACCACTAGCATCCTTGGCAATTTGACTATCCCAATGATGTTGATTGCGATGGGCGTGTCACTGGCCCGTTTTAAAATTAATAGCATTAAACGCAGCTTAGCTTTATCAGGGTTGCGTATCGGGATGGGGTTTGGTGTAGGGGTAGTGTTGGCCGCAATATTAAACATTGAAGGTGTGGCACGCGGTATCCTGATCTTACAAAGTGCAATGCCTGTGGCAGTTTTTTCCTATTTATTTGCTGTTCGTTACAATAGAAGCCCAGAAGAGGTGGCAGGCACCGTGATGATTTCAACCATCCTTTCCTTTCTCACTCTACCGCTACTGCTTTGGTATGTATTACCGGGTTCCTGATTAAGACTGATAAATCGAAAATCGTTAAGCACACCTCTCAAGGGGCAAGCCGGGAAATAGTCCAGCTTTTGTCCTGCTGCAATTTATATTCAAATCGATCATGCAAGCGATTAGCCCCACCTTGCCAGAATTCGATTTCATGAGGCACAACTCTGATACCGCCCCAAAAATCCGGTAACGGTATGTCACCATTAGTAAATTTCTGTTTCATTTTTTCCAGTTGATTGAGCAGGAAAGATCGTGATGTAAGAGCGCTACTTTGGTGCGAAGCCCAAGCCGCGAGTTGCGAATCACGCGGTCGCGTGACAAAATATTTTGCTGATTCCATGATGCTTATTTTCTCAGCGAAGCCCCCAACCTTTACTTGTCGTTCCATGGCATGCCAAGGGAACAACAGACTAACGTTGTTATTGTCGCTAATTTCCTGCGCCTTACGACTGCTGTAATTAGTAAAAAATACGAACCCTTGTTCATCCAGTTTTTTGAGCAACACAATCCGTTGTGAGGGCTGTCCACTTGCTGAAACCGTGGCGAGCACCATTGCAGTAGGATCGGTTAACCCACTAGTGATAGATTGTTGTTGCCACAAATTAAATAGTTGCAAAGGATCGGCAGGCAAATCTGTTCTACGCAGAGCATCCTGAAGATATTCGCGACGTTGTTGTTCGAGTTCCATTTTATGAGCAGCCCTAAGCGGGTTAATTTAATGCTTAACATTCTACCTGATTAAATCAATTTCTGGATTGTGAACAGGTAAGCTAGCAGCGTGTTGCATGATCCTTTGCATGATCTAGATCATCCTTTATAGTGCATACTTTATAGTTCATTCTTTTTAACTCATAACAGACTCTTATCATGACCATTACGATCAAAACTGCATTTATCGGACTCGGCAACATGGGTTTTCCTATGGCCGGTCATCTACTCAAAAAAGGCCATACAGTAACCGTTTACAACCGCTCGCCTAATAAGGCAACACTTTGGCAACAAACCTATGGCGGCAACATTGCTACCACACCCGCACTTGCAGCAGCAGGAGCGGATTATATTTTTACCTGCGTTGGAAATGATGACGATCTGCGGCATGTTTGCATTGGTAAAGATGGAGTTTTCAGCAGCGCTAAAACCGGAGCTGTAATTGTTGATCACACCACCACCTCAGCAACAGTAGCGCGTGAATTAGCATCAATTGCTACTAACAAAAATTTTTATTTTCTAGATGCGCCAGTATCCGGAGGGCAGGCAGGAGCTCAGAACGGCACATTGACGGTTATGGCAGGTGGTTTAGAAAGTGCATTTGAAATGGCAAAACCAGTAATCGCTAGTTTCGCGACTAGCATTCAGTTGATGGGGCCAGCCGGCTTTGGCCAACTAACCAAAATGGTAAATCAAATTTGTATCGCCGGGCTGGTGCAAAGCCTTTCCGAAGGTATTCACTTTGCCCAATGTGCAGGCTTGGATGTTGAAAAAGCAATCAACGTGATCAGCAAGGGTGCTGCTTCATCATGGCAAATGCAAAATCGCTATAAAACGATGATGCAGGGAGAATTCAATTTTGGTTTTGCAGTGGACTGGATGCGCAAAGATCT
>CAIMTR010000052.1 GCA_903844415.1 uncultured Gammaproteobacteria bacterium | reverse complement strand
GTTATCCCTTCTGCCCGCGCTCAGATACACCCATCATATATCGCACCATCCCATCATGGTACGTAAAGGTGGAAGCAATGCGTGATCGTCTAGTCGCTAATAACCAACAAATAAACTGGGTGCCAGACCATATAAAAAATGGCCGCATGGGAAATTGGCTCAGCAACGCTTTGGACTGGTGTATTTCGCGCAATCGCTATTGGGGTACACCACTTCCAATCTGGATTAATGATGAAAGTGATAAGCGTATATGTATCGGCTCCATCGCCGAGCTAGAAAAATTCACCGGCGTACTGGTGCAAGATTTACACCGCGAATATGTGGATGACCTGACGTTCACCATTGCTGGCGAAGCCGGTACCTATCGTCGCGTGTCTGAAGTACTCGACTGTTGGTTTGAATCTGGAGCCATGCCGTATGCACAACTGCACTATCCGTTTGAAAATCAAAAATTGTTTGAAGCAGGTTTCCCGGCTGAATACATCGCCGAAGGGCTGGATCAAACACGAGGCTGGTTTTATACCTTGCTGGTGCTTTCTACAGCTCTCTACGACAAACCTTCGTTCAAGAATGTAATCGTAAACGGCATCGTCATGGCGGAAGACGGCAAGAAGATGTCGAAACGTCTACAAAACTACACACCGCCAGACATCCTGATGGAAGAATATGGTGCTGACGCCCTGCGTTTGTATTTGATCAATTCAGGACTAGTCAAAGCAGAAGAACAACGCTTTACCGACAGTGGCGTGAAAGAAATGGTGCGCCGCGCTCTACTGCCATGGCTCAATTCCTTCAAATTTCTGCAAACCTATGCTGATATTGATCAGTGGCGCGCCCTTGGTGATGCCCCTGTGTCAACTAATATTACCGATCAGTGGCTGTTGTCGCGCTTGCAATCGTTGTTAACTTCGGTAACCAAAGAAATGGCCGAATACAAACTTTACAATGTAGTGCCCGCGCTATTTGAATTTATCGAAGACTTAACCAATTGGTACATCCGACTTAATCGAGGCCGGTTCTGGGTGGAAGAGATGACCAAGGATAAAGCCGCAGCCTATCAAACCTTGTATCGAACCTTGTATGAATTGACTTTATGCATGGCACCTTTTGCCCCTTTTCTGGCTGAGCATATTTATCAGCAACTGCTGCCCTACGGGCCAATTGATAGCAAGTTGTCGTTATCTGTACATCTATGCACCTATCCAAAAGCCGAACCACTTTATATTCAACCAGCGCTTGAAGGGGCTGTTGCCCGGATGCAAAACATTATTCTGCTCGGTCGCCAAAAACGTAACCAAGTGAAAATAAAAACCAAAGTACCACTGGCAAGACTGACAATTATTCATCTGGAGCAATCAATGCTCGATGAAATTGCGCGCCTAGAAAATTACATCAAAAGTGAGCTGAATGTAAAAAATGTGGAATATTCACAAGACGAAAACCAGTTTATCAATCTGTTTGCCAAACCGAATTCACCGGTACTCGGTAAACGTTTTGGGAAAAATTTTGGAAGTTTCCGAAAAGCGATCGAAGCACTGGATTCCCGTCAGCTTCAACTGCTGCAGAACAATGGCATACTGATGTTGGAAGGAGAAAATTTCAGCCTTGAAGACATATTGATTTTCCGCGAAGCGAAACCTGGCACCCAGGCACTTTCTAACCGCTTTATTTCCATCGATATGGATTGCACTCTGGACGCAGCATTAATAAGTGAAGGATTGGCGCGCGAAGTAGTCAACCGCATCCAGAAAACCCGCAAGGATCTGGGCTTTAATGTTACTGACCGCATTCATATTGAATATGCTGCCGATAACGACTTGCATGCGGCTATAAAGCAACACGAAGATCACATCAAAAATTAAACCTTATGTCTTACACTCAACAAGTGTACCGGCCCATGCAACATCATTTTTGCAGTAGATGAATTTAGCCTTGGACTTAACCTAAAACGCAATTGAAAACCTTACCTGCTGAGATCACATAATGACCAATCAAGCACCCACTGATGATACACGTATTCTGGCTACGAAAGAGTTGGTG
>CAIMTR010000051.1 GCA_903844415.1 uncultured Gammaproteobacteria bacterium | reverse complement strand
TGCAAGAGGCGGTACAGCAAGCACATAAATTGGCTCAAGACGGTGATTTAGTTTTGCTTTCGCCTGCATGCGCAAGTTTCGATATGTTTAAAAACTACGAACATCGTGGTGAAGCTTTTTCAGATGCTGTGAGGGATTTGCACTGATGGCGCATTTGCAGTTTCCACCCATTCCCCCTCGCATTTATATAGGTGATATATGGCTACTCATCATGGCGGCGATATTAGTAGCTTTCGGGCTAATCATGATGACATCTGCCTCAGTGGAAATATCTAGCAGTCAATATGGAGATATTTTTTTCCATTTAAAACGACAGTTGATTTTTCTGTTGATTGGATTGTGTATTACCAGCGCCATAGTGCAGTGCCCTATCCGATATTGGTACAAAGGGAGTGTGGCACTTTTGGCGTTGTCATACTTGCTGCTGGTTTTAGTATTAGTACCGGGTATCGGTCGAGAAGTTAACGGTAGTACACGTTGGTTCAGATTAGGCTTTATGTCGTTACAGGCATCAGAACCAGCGAAATTATTCATCATTATTTACATGGCTTGGTTCCTAAGTCGCCATCGGGTTATGGTGAAGTCTTCTTTTAAAGGATTTATATATCCCATTTTATTTCTAGCATTGCCTATAGCGCTTCTGTTGGTGGAACCAGATTTTGGAGCAGTAGTTGTATTGAGTATCGCTGTTTTTGGTATGTTGTTTTTAGCGGGCGTAAGTTTTTATCAGTTTATGATTGTAGGAGTAGCAACCGGCTACTTAGCTTGGATAGTAGTTATCAGTTCTGAATATCGCTTGCAGCGTGTTACTTCATTTTTTCAAGCCTTGAAAGACCCGTTCAGTGAAGATGTTGTCTATGGTACTGGCTATCAACTGGCACAAGCTCTCATTGGATTTGGCAGAGGTGAATGGTTTGGTGTTGGTCTGGGTAACAGCATCCAGAAAATGTATTTCCTCCCGGAAGCGCACACTGATTTCGTGTTAGCCATCATTGCTGAAGAATTAGGTGTGATAACTGTGCTGTTGTTGTTGCTACTTTTTTTTGGTTTTGTGAGTCGTGCACTTTTGATTGCACGCCGCAACGAAAAAAGTGGCCGCTTGTTTGCTGCTTATCTGGGTTATGGCATTGCTTTTTTGTTTTTGGGCCAGGTTTTGATAAATGTCGCCGTAAATGTTGGTTTGTTGCCAACCAAAGGATTAACTCTGCCGTTTCTCAGTTATGGGGGGTCAAGTCTTATTATGTGTTTGGTGATGTTAGGCTTGCTATTGCGCATAGATATAGAGCATCAGCAATACATACAACCAAAAGCAGGGGCTAACGTGTTATGACACGTGCTATTGCTAACAAAGTGTTGATTATGGCTGGAGGTACTGGAGGGCATGTATTTCCTGCGCTGACAATAGGAACGGAATTGTTAGCTAGAGGATTGCAAGTTGAATGGCTCGGTACTAGGCATGGTTTGGAGGCGCGTGTGATTGGCGCTACAAAAATCCCTCTGCATTTTATTTCAATTACCGGGTTGAGAGGCGCTAGTGTTTTCAAGAAAATACTAGCACCATTTTTTATTTTAATTGCGGTGCTACAAGCGGTTTTTAAAATTTGGAAAATAAAGCCAGTTTGTGTGTTAGGTATGGGCGGTTTTGTGACAGGGCCAGGTGG
>CAIMTR010000050.1 GCA_903844415.1 uncultured Gammaproteobacteria bacterium | reverse complement strand
GTATTTAATGCACAGATGCCCGGGTGCCTATAAATATTTCATCATGACATGCGTAGCTTTTTGGAAACATACCAATATTAGACCAGGGAATAAAATCTATCCCTGTTGTAGATTTAAGCAATCGATTGGTACATTTAACGGCAACCTAGAAACACTATTAGATTCCGAAGCTTACCAAGAACTGCGAAGAAAAGACCTTGCTGGAGAAGTAATTCCAGAATGCTCCAAGTGCCATCATGAAGAAAATAACGGACTGACTAGCCTACGCCAGCGGTACAATGCCAACCGCACCATTGATGCGGTACAACTAGAATATCTAGAGATTGGGTTTGATAATATTTGCAATCTTGCCTGCGATGCCTGCGGACCCGAGTTTAGTAGCACATGGGCAAACAAATTAGATCCAACTAATAAAAAGTTTAACATAGAATCTGCTTATATTGAAACAGTACCACATTCTACCGATGAACTATATTTCATGGGTGGCGAACCGTTGATGACTACTAGGCATAAAAAGTTTCTTAATAAAATTGCTGACCTTAGTAAAGTTAAAAAAATAACCTATCACACCAATGGTACTTTCTTATTAGATCAGGAAACAATTGACCTATTGAATCAAGTTAACTATGTTAGATTTTATGTTAGCATCGATGGGTATGGTGAGTTAAACGACCGAGTACGTACTGGTAGTAGTTGGCCCGATGTTGTAAAATTCCTGGACCAGGTACAGTCTTTAAACTATGATGTATATGTGCATACTGCGGTGCATACTAATAATTGGCACGGATTAGCCGACATGTCAACATTCATACAGGCCCGGAACTGTGGGTGGACTGCAAACCCGGTGACTTGGCCGCAACATTTAGATATTGCAAACTTACCACTGGAAGTTAGGGAAGAAATAAAAAAATCCCTGCCAGCTACTTTGCCAGATAGGGATTATTTTATTGAAAGACTTGGTGCGGGATGAGAGGATCGAACTCCCGACATTCGCCGTGTAAAGGCGCTACTCTACCGCTGAGTTAATCCCGCTTAAAACTACTTATATAATGAAGGAAAGGGCATCGATATTCCAATAAATATTATTCAATGAATACATTACTATACACCCTTATAGTAACACATATAACGATAGTATGTGTTACATTATTTTTACATCGCGGCCAAGCACACAGAAGTATAAAATTTCACCCCATACTAGAACACTTTATGCGTTTCTGGTTATGGCTAACCACAGGAATGGTTACTCGTCAATGGGTTGCTGTGCATCGCAAACATCATCAATACACTGATCGATTCGGTGATCCGCATAGCCCGGTTCTTTTTGGAATATGGACTGTGCTGTTTAAAGGTGCAGTCTTATATCACAATGAAAGCAAAGACGAAGCCATGGTTAAGAAATATAGCATAGGTACCCCTGCTGATTGGATCGAAGAAACCGTTTACAGCAAACATAGCCGCTTGGGTATTTTACTAATGTTGATAATTAATTTAGCATTGTTTGGTGCATGGGGCTTGTTAATATGGGCCATACAAATGTTATGGATTCCATTCTGGGCCGCCGGAGTAGTCAACGGTATAGGTCACAAATACGGATATCGCAATGCAAACACAAACGATAAATCACGTAACTTCTCACCAATTGGTATCGTCATTGGCGGTGAAGAACTACACAACAACCATCACATTAATCCCGCTGATCCTAAATTAAGTCGACGTTGGTTTGAGTTTGATATAGGATGGGCCTGGCTCAATTTATTTAGAGCAATGAGATTGGCCACATTGTCCAGACCACGTAATAAGTGACTCCCCGGTTTGTGCTTCACTACCGAGTTGATCAGACCTTTCGCATCGAGAGGCATGGGGAGTCTTATTGGTGGAGGATAACGGGATCGAACCGTTGACCTATAGCTTGCAAAGCTACCGCTCTCCCAGCTGAGCTAATCCCCCAATTTATCTGCCTTGACCTTTGTATTTTTTAAAACTTGCTTTTTTACTTTTATTCATTGACGCCGTCTTGGGATTTCTAGTATCCTGCGCCGTCTTTTTATGTTTACGTACAACCTTAACAACTGCCGTATTCGACTTTACCTTTGCCACTGTGCCACTCTCCCTTACCCCGATGGGTATTTTTAAGCAACACTACTTATGATGTGTGGATATTTTATACCCACACCATTGGAGTTATTTGTGGTAAAGGTCGCCTTGTGTTTTTGCAGGAGGTTGCATCTGCTCAGAGGTAACTGGCTTGTCACCATCTGCCAATGCTTCACAGCCTTTGAACAAATAATCCTTGGCAGTACGCATTTCAACTTGGCTTAATTCCTTGTTGCCGTTTTTATCAGCCTTGACAAAATTTGCCTTGACGCCAGCAGT
>CAIMTR010000049.1 GCA_903844415.1 uncultured Gammaproteobacteria bacterium | reverse complement strand
TGACGACGACCATTAATAGCAATTAATCTAGGCTTAAGAGTTTCAGGCACTTCTCTTTGTAATTGAATTTGCAACAAACCATTAGTTAAACTTGCATTCACTACTTTGACATGTTCTGCCAGGCGAAACTGCCGTTTGAAATTACGCTCAGCAATACCCTGATGTAACCAGTTGCGTTTAACATCGGTTTTTTTATCTGTTTTGACAGCAGCAACAGTCAGCATATTATTTTCACTAGTGATGACAAGTTCCTGCTCGGCAAACCCTGCCACTGCCATAGTAATTTGATATCTGTCCTGCGCCAACAACTCAATATCATAGGGAGGATAGGAGCTTTGTCCTCGCTCATTAGTTGTGACTTTATCCAGTAAAGCAGCCATATGGTCGAAACCTACAGTCGAACGGTACAGTGGTGCAAAATTTAAAGTTGTCATAAATATATCCTCATCAAGCAATAGTATAAAAAGAAAGTTAAACAGCCTGTTCAAACGAACCTGACTGCTGCAGGAAAACCTCAAAGAGCATTCGCCGCACTGCTAAAATAGGCATGCCAGAACTAATTTCAATACTGTGATGGAAGTAAATATTTTTTCAACAAAAGGCTTGAAAACCCCCGCTCAATTTTCAACTACCAGCTATTAAGTAATTTCGTCAGATAAAGCAGAAGTAGTAAGCTCTGTTAGCTTTGGGCCATTGCAGACAAAGTTAAAATTATTTTTCAGGGCGGGTAGCTAGTTTCGTCAAAAGCCAACTTGTTGTGCTGGCTATATGGCGATAAAAATTGAGAGAGACGGTCGAAATTATGAGAGGTTTCATGAGCGCAAACAAAAAATTATTAGCAAATCCACTTACAACTTTGGAGTAGTTCGTACAACTACTCTGTGGCCATCAGGATCCCAAAAGCTAAAACCGTCAGCGAGGATAGTTTCAATAATACCGCCAGCAGCAAACACGGCTTCTGCAGCAGCAGCTAAATCAGTGGTGGAAACCAGTACCGAAAAATAATTGATACCCGGGCTTTGACCTACCGGTACTTGGGTCAACCGCAAGCGTGCATTACCTATCCTAAACCAGAGTGAGCCAGCCTGTAGTGTTCCTGTTTGATCTAACAGCCGAGCGTAATACAAAGAATCCACTTCCATGTTGGAGACGTTCACAAAAATTTCATCTATTGCTATGGCTTTGAATATTGGCGATGTATTTTGAGTGTAAGATTCTGGTAGTGCTGTGGATTGAAACAATTGCTTCATACTGTTGTTTGGCCCAAGTTGGATACGTATTTTATCGTGGTCCTCGGCCCACAAATCATTACCGCTGGGATAGTCCTGCCAAACAATGCCTTGCCCATCTAGAAAAGAATGTACTGTGGCAATATCAAATTGATCGATACCAAAACAGACATGATCAATGCGCGCAGCGGATCGTTGTTCCAATGCCATGTAACTGGCTCCCAATACCAAATAGCGACGCTCGGTCTGTTTGTTTTTCCATAAGGCGTTACCAAAGAGGTGGGTGTAAAACGTCAGCGCTCGTTCAATATCGGTTACAAAAAATTCAATATGATCGATGGCGGCATATACAGGTGAGTTTTGAGCCCGGGTATATGGAGCAAAAAATGCACAGACGATAAGTAGCAGGACTACTGCAAACGGACCACTTGTTAATCTTGAAGAATAGTTGGGATGCATAGGCTACTCGTTTTTGGAAAACTGTTAGAAGATATAACTTCTTGTTGGATGTAGTTGTAAGGCAAACAATGTGTAGAACTATATAACTGGTTTTGCTCTCGTAGCAACAACGTAAATGTGCACTAGCCCCCCTGTTTATTCATCCTTTAGTGTAATGCTAATGAGCAGTGGTAACATTCAAACTATATTCCTTCTTGTGCTGCCATAACGGCTCCATTTTAAGAAAATCACACTAAGCATGACTCTTTCCATGACAACACCAACTCCCCCAGCCATCATATTCAAAACCGCGATGTTGTTTTGGCTCAAACTAGGCTTCATCAGTTTCGGCGGCCCCGCCGGTCAAATTTCTATCATGCATCAAGAACTGGTTGAACGCAGGCGCTGGATTTCGGAAGGGCGATTTTTACACGCTCTCAATTATTGCATGGTTCTACCGGGACCAGAGGCACAGCAGTTGGCTACCTACATTGGTTGGTTGTTACACGGTACTGCAGGCGGTATTGTGGCAGGCGTGTTATTTGTGCTGCCGTCTCTTTTTATTCTGATATTACTGTCGTGGATCTATGTGGCCTTTGGCGATCAGCCACTTATTCTCGGCTTATTTATGGGTATAAAACCTGCAGTGACCGCTATTGTGCTACATGCGGCATGGCGTATCGGCTCACGCGCGTTAAAAAATAACTGGTTATGGGCGGTGGCAGCGATCTCATTTATAGCAAGCTTTGTGTTTGCTGTACCCTTCCCCGCACTGGTGCTTTGTGCTGCACTGATAGGTAGTGTTGGTGGCCAAATTGCGCCGGCCTTATTTCGGAGCGGTGGTGATCATGGCAAGGCCATACTGAATTACGGTTCTGCTTTGATTGATGACAACACGCCGCGCCCGCACTTTACACAATTTTCTTGGTTTGCATTGTTACGCACGGTGGGTGTTGGGTTGATGCTCTGGGCCTTGCCGATGTTGCTCTTGTTCAACACCTTAGGTTGGCAGCACCCTTTCACCCAAATGTCATGGTTCTTTACCAAAGCTGCCTTACTGACTTTTGGCGGTGCCTATGCGGTGTTGCCTTACGTCTACCAAGGTGCGGTAAATACTTACGAGTGGTTGACCGCTACACAAATGATCGATGGTCTCGCTCTAGGGGAAACCACTCCTGGCCCGCTCATTATGGTAGTAGCTTTTGTTGGCTTTGTGGGCGCTTATGGCAAGGAAGCGTTAGGGCCGGAAATGCTGTTCGTCGCCGGAGCTAGCGCCGCTACACTAGTGACATGGTTCACCTTTTTACCTTCCTTCATTTTTATTCTGGCAGGTGGGCCTGCTATCGAATCAAGTCGTAACGAGTTGAAATTTACCGCACCGCTAACCGCAATCACCGCGACTGTAGTGGGAGTAATCGTAAATCTGGCCATGTTTTTTGGCTATCATGTGTTGTGGCCAAGTGGATTGAATGGACCATTTAAATGGTTTTCTTTGCTGCTAGCACTGGCAGCTGCATTGGCACTTTTTCGTTACAAACGTAGCGTTATCGAAATATTGTTTGCTTGCGCGGCAAGTGGCCTGCTGTATAGTTTTATCCAGTAACTTGCGACAACACCTTTATTAAAGTGCCAGTCTAATTACCCATCTGAACAGGAAGTTGCCACATACCTTGCACACACGTACGGATACTTGCCCAATAACCATGCGCCAGCTATCTTTGCGCCTCCTTTTGCAGCAATCCACACACTGAATCTTAATGCAACTGAAACAACTATTGAGCTGGCGTTTTGCCTTGATTTTTTTCCACCGCTGGCTAGGCATATCTATTGGCTTAATGCTGGTGGCCTGGAGTTTCTCAGGTGTCATTCTGCTTTACTACGGCATTCCACACTTTACTGCTGGTGAACGGCTCGATCAGCTCGAACCCTTAGATTTAGGGACAGCAACTATCACGCCGCAGCAAGCTTTAGAGCAAGTAGGTGGCGTACCGATACGTTTACGAATTTCCATGCATGAAGGTCGTCCTGTTTATCGCATCAATACCGGTACTGTGTTTGGTATTTGGAACATGGTTTATGCCGATACTGGTGCTGTCGAAACTGGCCTAAGCCCAAATGATGCAATGTTTCTGCTTGCAGCTGCCCATCCAGACTCAGCCGAAACAATGTATTACGAGAATCTGTTCAAGACTCCAGACACTTTTACCCACTTGCCTGCCCTGCAAAACTTTATGCCATTGCACCGAATCGCGCTGGGTGATTCTGCTGATACGCGTTACTACATCGCAGAAAAATCTGGTGACATCGTGATGAAAACCACCAACAGCAGCCGCCTGCTGGGATTTTTGGGTTATAACCTGCACACCTTGTTTTTCTTCCGGCAGGCCACTTGGTGGTCACAGTTACTCTTATGGTTAAGCTGGCTGGGACTGGGCATGGTGGTACTCGGTTTTGGCTTGGGTATTTGGCGCTACAGCCAGAAGCCTGTGTATGTTAGACGCGATGTTGCCTATCACACCCCGTATACCGGCTGGTGGAAGTGGCATCATTACGCGGGCCTGATTTTTGGTGTGGTGATGCTTAGCTGGATGCTCAGCGGTTTGGTATCCATTGCCGCGATCCCTGGCATCCACGAAACGGCCTACACTCCTGCTCAAATTCAAGCGGGTGCACGTACCTTGCAAGGTAACGGAGCTACTATGGATTATGCTCCTCTCACTATTGAGGCGATGCGCTACGCAGCCGCCACCATTGGCGAAAGCTTCGAAGTAAAAGAACTAGAGCTGCAATATTTCAACGGAAAACCCTACTTTTTGGCATATCGCTCACCCACTACCGATCAATTGCTGCACTGGAATTCACGTAGCGCGCTCGATTTCAACACCATCACCCTCGAACAGGAACATCAGTACATAGCAGCCACTGATACAAGCGCAAATCCCTTTACTGATTTTAGTGAAGAGGAATTGTTACAAGCGGCGTCAATCGCTATGCCAGGTGCTAAAATTACTGAACTTACCTGGCTGGAGGAGTTTGATGACTACTATTACTACACACTGTCGTCATTTGATCTTGGGCTACCACGTGCAGTGCGGACATTACCGGTACTTCGAGTTAAATACGATGATCCTGGGGCAACCTGGTTGTACCTAACGCCTTCCCACGGACAACTGCTTAAACTGGAAGATCTAGATCGACGCAACCGCTGGGGCTATTACGGTTTACATGGTTTAGATTTTGCTTTTTTGTTTAACAATAGACCACTGTGGGATATCGTGGTGATATTCTTGTTAGTGGGTTGTTTGGCGATGAGCACTACTACACTTGTGCCCATGTGGAGGCGCTTGCGGAAACACTATTACCGTCTTTTACATTGGATGAAATGGTTGTTTCCACAGGAATGAAATGCAATGCTACTAGTCTTATATTGCCTGTAATGCCATCATGTAAGCCAATAGCTGCAGAACAAATAATGATAATAATAAAAATAGATAAAATTTAATGTTACGAAATAACTTATGTGGTTTTCTGGTTACCCTGTTAGCTACAACTGCTAGCGCGCAGCCTGTACAAGATACCTTTGTCCGCGACCAGAAAAGTGTACAGATGATACGTACCACAACGCCACCGGTAATCGATGGTGTGCTCGACGATGTTGTTTGGCAATCTGCAGCGGTAGTTGATGAGTTTCATCAAATTCTCCCAGTTGAATATGCCGAGCCTTCAGTACGTACCGAAGTGTATTTGCTTTATGATGATGACGCGATTTATGTCGGCGCCAAACTTTCGATAGACCCTGCTTTGATTTCCCGCAATATCCTGCGCCGTA
>CAIMTR010000048.1 GCA_903844415.1 uncultured Gammaproteobacteria bacterium | reverse complement strand
GGCAGCGGTTCTGGGCATGCAGTAAAAGCGCTGAATAATTTCATTGCGGCCACTACTTTTGCAGCCACCGCGGAAGCGGTGCTGATCGCTCGACGCTTCGGGCTGGATGCGAACACACTAATCGATATCGTGAATGTATCTACGGGCAAGTCGTTTATCTCAGAGGTGGTTATGAAAGAACATGTCCTAGATGAAAAATATGCCACGGGTTTTGCGCTAGGCTTGTTAGCCAAAGATGTAAAAATAGCTGCCGATTTGGGCGCAGCTGTAAAGTTGGACGCACCGCTATCGCGGTTGACTTGTGAACGCTGGATTATGGCCAGGGAAAAGCTAGGTTTCAGTGTTGATCATTCCGCCGCCATCAAGGCCTGGACTGATGATCTATTGCCTTGAAATAACTAACTTTCCTTCATATGGACTTAACCCGAATTTTATTAATCCGGGGTGGCTTTGCTAAGTGAACTAGGTACAATCGCGCCTCTTGTAAATGTGGCCTTTGAGGGCAGCTAATTGAACGCCATTGACCCCCCTGTGTGGACCATCGAAAACTCCAAAGATTTGTACGGTTTTGAGCGTTGGGGCAACGATTATTTCGGCGTTTCTGCCAAAGGTAATGTCACCGCCCGTACTCTCCATGCTGAAGTCGAATTAATCGCCATAGTCAAAGGTATGCTGGAGCGCGACCTGCAGATGCCGGTATTGTTGCGTATCGAAAATATTTTGGATGCGCAAATACATCGCCTCAACACCACGTTTCGCAAAGCCATAGAAACCCTCGGCTACAAAGGTGAATATCGTGGCGTCTATCCCATTAAGGTTAATCAGCAAGCACAGGTAGTGGAAGAAATTGCCGCGTTTGGTGCTCGTTATAAACATGGATTTGAAGTGGGCAGCAAGCCTGAAATTATTGTGGCGCTGTCTACCTTGGAAGAGCCGGGTAGCATAATTATTTGCAATGGCTACAAGGATCAGGAGTTTATAGACCTGGGCCTGTCGGCCATCAAACTTGGTTTTGTGTGTGTTTTTGTGGTGGAAACTCCTACCGAAATCCCCATTATTATCGAACGCAGCCGCTTCATGAATGTTGAGCCTATTATCGGGGTGCGCGTTAAAACCACAGTCAGTATCAGTGGGCATTGGAATAGCACCAGTGGTGATCGCAGTGTGTTCGGTTTGACTGCTATCCAACTGGTCGATTTGATAGACACCCTCAAAGCTGAAAACATGCTGCATTGTTTGCAGTTATTACATTGCCATCTAGGCTCTCAAATTCCCAATATTCAAGATATCCGTAGTGGTATCACGGAAGTTTGTCAGCTCTATGCCGGTTTGGTCAAAGAAGGTGCCCCTCTTAAATTCATTGACCTTGGGGGTGGGCTTGCCGTGGATTACACAGGCTGGGGTTCCAATGATGGGCAAAGCCGCAACTATTCACTCAACGAATATTGTGAAGATATCGTCGATACCCTCAAAAACACATTTGACGATTACGATATTCCACATCCGACCATTGTTACTGAATCCGGACGGGCCACGATTGCTTATTCTTCCATCCTGATTTTCAACATTTTGGATACCACTACTTTTGAAGCCGCAAAATTGCCGCCGCCCCATGCAGATGAGCACGATCTTATAACCAACATGCGCGACATCTACCCCAATTTGTCAGAAGCACGCTTACAGGAGTGTTACAACGATGCGCACTTCTATCGCAATGAAGCGCGCGAATTGTTCAAGCGTGGTCATCTAGATTTGCGCACACGATCGGTAGCAGAAAATATGTTTCTAGATTTGCTGCAAAAAATTGCCGATATCGCTGAGGGTATGGCACGGGTTCCAGCGGATCTGGAGGGTCTCAAACTTTCGCTTGCGGATATTTACTACGGTAATTTCAGTTTGTTTCAATCTTTGCCCGATACCTGGGCTATTGACCAATTGTTTCCGATTGCGCCTATACATCGCTTACACGAAGAACCCATGCGCAAAGCAGTGATTGCCGATATTACCTGCGACTCCGACGGCAAGATCGACAAGTTTGTGGGCGAAACTGAAGTTGCTACAGTGCTGCCATTACATGCTTTGCGCGAAGGCGAAGAATATTATGTGGGAGTGTTTCTGGTAGGTGCCTATCAGGAAACCTTGGGTGATCTGCATAACTTGTTTGGCGATACTAACGTGGTGAGTGTGCGCATTAATCGCGACGGCACTTACGATTTCGTCAAGGAAATGCACGGCGACACAATTTCTGATGTGCTCAGTTATGTGGAATATCACCCCAAAGAAATGCAATTGCGGCATCGCAACACTGCTGAACGGGCAGTTCGAGAAGGCCGAATTACCATTAAAGATCGCCAGCAGATCATCAAGCTGTTCAGCGATAGCATGAACGGCTACACATATTACGAAAAAGAAGACTGAGTAGAGGGCGCTAGAGTCATGGCAAAAGTTCTTATTATTGGTGCAGGCGGAGTGGGGCAAGTGGTGGCGCACAAATGTGCACTCTTGCCGGCCGTTTTCAGTGAAATTACTCTTGCCAGTCGTACCGAATCCAAATGTCTGAAAATTGCACAGCAGATCAGCGAAACCCATGGTCGCTCCATCCAGACTGCACAAGTAGACGCAGACAATGTGCCGGAGCTGGTGGCGCTGATACGTAAATTTCAGCCGCAACTAGTCATCAACGTTGCACTGCCTTATCAAGATTTGCACATTATGGATGCCTGCCTAGAAGCTGGTGTTAACTATCTGGACACCGCCAATTACGAACCGCTAGATAATGCGAAGTTTGAATACAAATGGCAGTGGGCGTACCAGGAAAAATTTGCCAAGGCCGGCTTAATGGCGTTGCTGGGTTCCGGTTTTGATCCGGGTGCTACCAACGTTTACACGGCCTGGATAGCAAAACATTATTTTGATGAGGTCCACACCCTCGACATCATCGACGTCAACGGTGGTAATCATGGCTATCCTTTTGCTACCAACTTCAATCCCGAAATCAACATTCGTGAAGTCACTGCCGAGTGTCAACACTGGGAAGGTGGCAAGTTTGTCACCACACCTGCCATGTCGCTCAAGCAATCTTTTACCTGTCCTGATGGCGTAGGCACCTACAATATCTACCGTATGTACCATGAAGAGCTGGAATCTCTCACCAAAAATTTCCCCACGTTGAAACGTGCCCAATTTTGGATGAGTTTCGGGGAAAGTTACCTTAAACATCTGGAAGTGCTCGGTAATGTGGGTATGACCCGCATCGACCCGGTCCTGTTCCAGGGGCAGCAGATTGTGCCAATCCAGTTTCTCAAGGCTTTGTTGCCTGACCCCTCCACGTTGGGACCACGCACGGTTGGCAAGACGTGTATCGGCTGTCATGTCACTGGCCTAAAAGATGGCAAACCACGCGCCATCTTCGTCTACAACATTTGTGATCATCAAGCCTGTTACCGGGAAGTGTTGTCGCAAGCGATTTCCTACACCACGGGTGTGCCAGCAATGATCGGTGCCAAGATGATGCTGGAAGGTAAATGGGCTAAAGCAGGCGTATGGAACATGGAGCAGTTGGATCCTGATCCGTTTATGGCTGACATGAATTTGTATGGATTGCCGTGGCAGGTCATTGAAGATCCTGGATTCGATCTTGTCTAAGTCGCCTGCCGCCAGCACGTTTTCGAGCTTTGATCCTACATGTGTGCCGTCCCCTTGTTTTGTTGTGGATGAAGTTGCGCTGGAGCGTAATCTGCAGTTGTTACAGTCAGTTGAACAGCAATCGGGCGCCAAAATATTGCTCGCACTGAAAGCTTTTTCCATGTTCAGTCTGGCACCGCTGGTAATGCG
>CAIMTR010000047.1 GCA_903844415.1 uncultured Gammaproteobacteria bacterium | reverse complement strand
ATTTTGAAAAAAAGCGTGGTGCCCATCATCAAAACTTGCATGCCAGTTTTTTTGACAAATGGCGGGTAACTGATACTCAAAATTACAGCATCAAGAAGAACGATCTCGTCTTAAATCTGGCGCGCGAACGCGCCATCCCGATGTGGTTGTTCAAGCAATACAACCAAGAAGTAGACAGCTCAGATGTAAAAATTGGGCAGGTTGTTGTTTTTCCCGTAGTAGAAAAAATCGTTAACTAATTTAGACTGCCACTTCCTTCCAGACAAACAACCGTATAGCCAGCACCAGCGCCACGATTGCCCATGCCAGCAAGCCTGCAATAGAAGGAATTATCTGCAGAATGGTGGCGCCATTCACGGCTATTTCCCGCAATGAAGTTACTACAAAGCTTAACGGTAACAACTGTGCTACGGGCTGGATAAGTGCGGGCAGATTGTCTATGGGATAAAAAATCCCGGACAAAAACATTTGTGGAAATGTCACTAGAGTTCCTAGTGCCTGAATCGCTTGCTGGGTTTTGGCTAAACTGCCCAAACAAAATCCAAGACTGAGAAAAAGAGCAGTTCCCATCATAATCACCAGATACAGCGCTGCAAAATTGCCAGCTATATTTACGCCAATGACCCACACAGCAAAACTCAACAATAAACTCAGTTGGAACAGGCATATTAAGGAGCGCGCAAGCACCAGACCACCGATAAAATTACGCGGTTGAATCGGTGTAACAAACAGGCGTTTGAGAATACCCTTACGCCTAAATTCCACGATATTGTAGCCACTGCCGGCAATGCTGATCTGCATCAGCGTAAACGCTAAGAGGCCAGGCAAAAGAAAATCCAAATAATTTTGCGAACGTGCTTTTACATCTTCTACGTTGAGACTGAATAATGGTTGGCTAGCGCGTAGTTGCCTTTCTACGTCCAGCAGGGCTTGTTCTAGCACTGGCATGATTAGAGCAAGTTCGCGTACCTGCGCCGCATCCACCAATAATCTGAGATCGACCGGTGATCCGTTGTCCTGAAAATTAGCGGGTAGTACCAGTACCAGTTGTTGGTTGCCGGTTATTATCTGTTGGCGAAATTCAGCTTCAGTACCCTCGGTAACGGTGAATAAGGGATTGCTGCTCAGATCAGCAATAAAATTGACCGCAAGAGTGTTGTTGGCGTTATTAACAATACCAATAGGCAAAGGTTTGTCGTTGGCATTGCCGGCAAAACTGAACACTGTCATGAAAACAATTGGAAAAAACAGCGAAAAAATTATGGCCTGACGATCGCGGGAAAAAATACGTAAAAAAACTTTGGTCATCACTAAGGTTAGTTTCATGTTCACTCCCTGAGCGCCGAACCGGTGAGATGCAAAAACACATCTTCGAGATTGCCATGTAAAGGCGATGTGGGAGGTTCTGGTGCGTGTTGCAATATAAGTTCTTGTGGTGTGCCCAATGCAATTACTTTGCCATGATCCATGATGGCGATACGGTCGCACAGTTGTTCTGCTTCTTCCATGTTGTGGGTAGTCAGTACTATGGTCATGCCTTTGGCGTTGAGATCTTTCACCAGATCCCACAGGTTACGTTTGGCGTGGGGATCGAGGCCGGTGGTGGGTTCGTCCAGAAACAAAACTTTGGGATCATTGACCAGGGCACAGGCTATGGAAAAGCGTTGTTTCTGGCCGCCAGATAACTTGGATGGTTTAGCGTTGCCTTTATCCAATAGATTTACTTTTTCGAGCACCGTGTCAGGCGCTACGTTTCGGCCATAAAGTGCGGTAAATAAGCTGAGCAATTCGCGCAAAGACAGATGATCGAGATATTCGTTTGCCTGCAGTTGTACACCAATTAGTTGTTTGACCTTGTAGGGTTCGGTCTGTACATCAAAATCCACGATGGTAGCGCTACCGGAGTCGATATCAGTCAGACCTTCCAACATCTCTAGGGTGGTTGTTTTGCCCGCGCCATTGGGTCCCAAGATGCCGAAAATTTCCCCAGTCTTGATGCTGAGAGACACACCATCGACTGCATGAAACCATTCGCCCTTTTTGTCGGGGCGAGGATATTTTTTAACCAGATTATTGGCTATGACTATGGGCATAAGATTCTAGATCACCTATAAAAAATTAGATTTCATCCCAACTGCTTTGTTATGTAAAAAATTATTTTAGTTGTTAACTTTATAAGGGGGTGCGAAATATTTGCCAAGCGTCTCATTTGTGCGAAGCTTGAATTTTAGAAGATGCCCACTATTTAAACAGGAATGAAGAGTTTTTTCTTGGCAGGATTCAATCGCGAGGTGAAAAATAGTTCAAGTAGTAAAAGGCAAAATAGGAACAAACACGGGCAAGAATGATTTCTTGGCGAATGTTGTCAGTTCCCCAATAATCTATGTCATATACACTTATTAATCTCGACAGTAACGTGCACGAGTTCCTCGTGTACTTGCAGGGCCGATCTGACGATATCGGGTGTTAAGTTGTGGTCATTGGTAACTACGACCAGTGCGACAGAATATGCACTCTTACCAACCCGCCAAACGTGTAAATCGGCAATGGTAGTGTCGAGGTCGGAAAAGTCTTTCAGTATAACTTCGCGGATCTCTGCAACTACGGCGTGATCCATTTCACGGTCCAGCAAAATTTTGCTTGTGTCGGCAATCAAACCACGTGACCAATTGATAACAAGGCCGGCACCAATGATGCCCATGATTGGATCAAGCCAAAGCCATCCATAGAGCCAACCGCCCACGAGAGCAAAAAGAGCCAATACAGAAGTAGCAGCATCTGCAATCACATGAACATAGGCGGACTTTAAATTCAAATCATGTTGGTTGTGATCGTGTTGATGATCGTGTTGATGATCGTGTTGATGATCGTGTTGATGATCGT
>CAIMTR010000046.1 GCA_903844415.1 uncultured Gammaproteobacteria bacterium | reverse complement strand
CATTACGCATAACATAGCCAAACACAAAAGTACCACTTCATAACAATCGGAGCCAACCATGAACTATTTCAATTCTTTGCCCTTAAGACTGCAATTGGATCAACTAAGCAAGTGCCGGTTAATGGATAAATCAGAATTCAACCATGGTGTGGACATGTTGCATGGCAAAAAAATTGTCATCCTAGGATGTGGTGCACAGGGGCTTAATCAAGGATTGAACATGCGCGATAGTGGCCTGGATATTTCTTACGCGCTGCGGGCAGATGCCATCTCCAACAAAAGACAATCCTGGCTTAGTGCGACAGAAAACAGCTTTAAAGTCGGCACTTTCGAAGAACTTATCCCGTCAGCTGATCTAGTGTTGAACCTTACTCCGGACAAACAGCACACACCAGTCATCCAGAAAGTTATGCCACTGATGAAAAAAGGAGCTAGCCTAGCCTATTCTCACGGCTTCAATATCGTGGAAGAAGGGATGCAAATTCGCAAAGACATCACAGTCATCATGGTGGCACCCAAATGTCCTGGCACAGAAGTAAGGGAAGAATACAAACGTGGTTTTGGAGTACCTACTCTGATTGCTGTACACCGTGAAAATGACCCCACAGGCGACGGCCTTGAAATTGCAAAGGCTTATGCTGCGGCAACGGGTGGCCATCGTGCCGGCGTATTGGAATCCTCTTTTGTAGCTGAAGTTAAATCTGACCTTATGGGTGAGCAAACCATTCTGTGTGGTTTGTTGCAAACCGGCTCACTACTGTGTTTTGACCGCATGGTGTCCAAAGGAATTAACTCTGCCTATGCATCCAAATTGATTCAGCATGGATGGGAAACCATCGCCGAAGGGTTGAAGCAAGGTGGGATCACCAACATGATGGATCGTTTATCTAATCCAGCAAAAATAATGGCCTTTCAAGTAAGTGAAGAATTAAAAATTATTTTGCGTCCCCTGTTTGAAAAACACATGGATGACATTATGCAAGGTCACTTCTCGGCAGGAATGATGCAAGACTGGGCTAATAATGATGCCAAACTACTAGGTTGGCGTGAGGCAACTGGCAAAACGTCATTTGAAATGACAAATCAAGACGGGGCTCCCACAATAAATGAACAGGAATATTATGATCATGGAATCCTTATGGTAGCCATGATCAAAGCTGGGGTTGAATTGTGTTTTGAAACTCTAGTCGCTGCAGGTGTTATTGCTGAATCAGCTTATTACGAATCCCTGCATGAAGTGCCACTTATTGCAAATCTGATCGGTCGCAAAAAATTGTACGAAATGAACAAGGTTATTTCAGATACTGCTGAATACGGATGTTATCTCTTTTCTCATGCAGCAATCCCCATGCTAGAAAATTTCATGAGTAAAGTAGACACCACTATCATTGGAACAGGGCTCAATACCAAAGACAACAACGTGGACGACAGAGAACTTATTTCAATAAATGCCGCGATTCGAAATCATCCAATTGAATTGATTGGCCAATCCTTGCGTGGCCACATGACCAGCATGAAAAAAGTGGTGTAAACATTACGAAACAAAAACGCCAGACAATAAAAAGCCAAGTTTTTGACCTGGCTTTTTATTGTCTGGCGTTGAGCAGAACTGTAATCTGCAACCGTATTTTTTTGTGCTTTGAGAGTTTATTGTTCTACAAACTCAGCACTTTTTCCCCTCTTGCTATGCCTGATACGCCGGTTCTGGCCACTTCCAATATAGGTGTGCCTGCCAAGGCAGCTAAAAATCCATCCAGCTTGTCGCTGGTGCCTGCAAGCTGAATCGTATACATGGTCGGAGTGATATCAACAACAATCCCCCTGAAAATATCCGCTACCCGTTTTACTTCAGCTCGCTGCGCGCCTGTAGCTTTTACTTTTATCAGCATCAACTCGCGCTCTATATGACTCCCTTCAGTCAGATCTACTAACTTGGCCACATCAACAAGTTTGTTCAAATGTTTTACGATCTGTTCAATCTTGCGGTCATCACCCACGGTAGTAAGCGTCAGCCTAGACAAACTTGGATCTTCTGTCGGTGCTACGGTGAGTGAATTTATGTTGTAGTTACGCTGCGAAAACAAGCCGACTACCCGTGAAAGTGCACCCGGTTGGTTTTCCATGAGAATTGAAATAATACGTCGCATTTTCAGCTCCTCTCCGTTTTGCTCAAATACATATCACTCATGGCACCACCTCGAATCGCCATTGGATACACGTGTTCTTCCTTATCAACGGCAATATCTAGAAACACAAGTTTGTCTTTCAGGGAAAAGGCATACTGCATTTTTTCTTTCAACTCACTCAACTTTTCTATTCTGATACCAACGTGTCCGTAAGCCTCAGCCAGTTTGACAAAGTCCGGCAGGGAATCTGCGTAGGTGCTATGGGAATAACGCCCGGCGTACTGCATGTCTTGCCATTGTTTAACCATACCGAGGGCTTCGTTGTTAAGGTTGACTATCTTTATTGGCAAGGCATATTGATTGCAGGTAGCCAGTTCCTGAATGTTCATCTGAATGCTACCCTCCCCAGTTACACATGCAACAGTCGCTTCCGGGAACGCCAATTGCACTCCCATCGCTGCAGGCAAACCAAAACCCATCGTGCCCAGCCCACCTGAATTGATCCAGCGCCTAGGCTTGTCAAAATGATAATACTGCGCTGCAAACATCTGATGCTGACCCACATCGGAAGTAATATAGGCATCACCCTTGGTAATTTCATACAAAGCTTGAATTACTTGTTGAGGTTTGATTGTTTCATTGCCGGAAGGTGTAACTTTCAAACTATCACGTGTGCGCCAATGATTAATTTTTTCCCACCAACCTGCTAGCGCGGCACTGTCAATTTTGGTCTTGGCACTTTCAATAAGTTCCAGCATTTCTTTCAACACAGCAGCCACCGGACCCACAATAGGCACATGGGCAGTTACTGTTTTGGAAATTGAAGCAGGATCAATATCCACATGTAAGATAATCGCGTTTGGACAGAAATTTTTAACATTAGAATTGGTAACGCGATCGTCAAAGCGCGCACCTATGGCTAGAATCACATCTGCTTCATGCATGGCCATGTTGGCTTCATAAGTACCATGCATACCAAGCATGCCTAGAAACTGCTTGTCAGGGGCTGGATAACCACCGAGGCCCATCAACGTATTGGTAACGGGATAACCCAATTTGCGAACAAGTTCGGTCAACAATAGAGAACCATCGCCCATAATTACACCACCACCGGTATAAATTATTGGCCTACTCGCAGCCAACAAGATGTCAACCGCTTTCTTGATTTGACCAGAGTGTCCCTTAGATGGCGGAATGTATGATCGAATCTTTACTGTCTCAGGGTAGGTGTATTCAAATTTAGTGCTGGGATCAGTGACATCTTTTGGAATATCAATGACAACCGGCCCGGGCCTGCCCGTTGTCGCAATATAAAATGCTTTTTTGACTATATCGGGAATGTCTTCCGGATTCTGCACCATGAAACTGTGCTTCACGATGGGCCGTGAAACTCCAATCATGTCAGTTTCTTGAAATGCATCAGAACCTAACGAGGCTCGTCCAACCTGACCAGAAATAACAATCAGCGGAATAGAATCCATATAAGCAGTCGCAATACCCGTGATGGCATTTGTTGCACCCGGGCCAGAAGTTACAAGTACGACACCGGCTTTACCCGTAGCACGTGCATAACCATCAGCCGCATGCGTCGCTGCCTGTTCATGTCGCACCAAGATATGTTCAACTTTATCTTGATTATAAATAGCGTCGTAAATATGCAAGGCAGCCCCGCCGGGGTAGCCAAAAATAATATCCACACCTTCATCGTGCAAGGCACGAAGCAGCATGTCACCACCAGAAAGTAATGTCATGTTATGTACACTCCAAGTCTCGAAAGCTGTCAGTAGTACCGCGTATAACAGTATATCCATGCAAGATGCATAATTCTGGCACACACGAATCTAGTTATCAGATGGCTTAGGTTCGGGTTGAACCTGTGGACCCATGGCGTGATTTGCCGATGGTTTTTGAACCAGTGCTATGCAAGCACAATAAAGTTCAAGCGGGTCGTTGGTAGTAACTAACAGTTGTCAGTTGTTACGCGGCTTTTTCGTAAATTTCTACGCTACCTGCCGCAGAAATCGTTACGAAAAACGGTCGAAGGGTAATCGACACGTCCACTCACCAATTTGAGGGGCACATTATCGGGGGGAACGGCAGGCTGTCAAGGTTGAGAATTTCGATTAATAGCCACGTGATCAGTTTTGAGCTGCAACTTGTTCTGCAGCAGCGAGGATTCTGAGCACATTACCCCCCCAAATAAGGGCAATTTGTGCCTCGGTATACCCTCTACGCACGAGCTCCAGAGTGACATTGAACGTTTCCTGAGCATTACTCCAGCCAACTACACCACCACCACCGCCAAAATCAGATGAAATACCAACGTGCTCAACCCCAATCAAGTTAACTGCATAATCAATATGATCTACAAAATCTGCCACTGTTGCACCACCGCCTGTTTTTAAATAGGCATCAAAAGCAACCAACTGAATAACGCCTCCATTTTCCTTCAAAGCCATCAGTTGCTCGTCGTCCATATTACGCACATGGTCAAAACGAGATGTGACACTGGAATGGGAAGCTATCACCGGAGATTTAGAGAGGCGAGTAGCTTCGAGCATGGTAAGACGACTTACATGGGAAATATCCACCAGTATTCCTAAGCGATTTAATTCAGAGACAACCTCCCGACCAAACTCACTCAAGCCCCCGTGTTCGACTTCCACATCCATGAGTCGTTCCTGGGGCTGAGCCGAATCCCCTATATCGTTATGCCCATTGTGCACCAATGTCATATACCGGGCACCTCGTTTTCGGAAATCCGCCAGTATCGAAATATCTTTCCCAATTACAAAACCATTTTCTATTCCGATCAGGGCAACAAGTTTTCCTTTAGCATGAATCTGAACTGCTTCGGCAGCTGTAGTGGCAAGACCAATACGGTCAGAATACAAATAGTCTGTCATGCGATGAATGGCATCAAACTTAGCTAATGCATCTGCTTTAGCTGCCAGATAACCTGCTGGTGTTCTTTCGCCTTGCCCTACATAGACAACAAAAAAAGCAGCGTCCAGACCGCCAGCTTTCATTGCATCCAGATTTACCTGAGCATCCGCCGTGCCTGGCATAAATTCGCTAGTTGAAAAATTGAGGGGAATATCGGAGTGAGTATCAATAGTCATCACTCGCTCATGAATTCCAAGAGCCAACTCTAGTAGTTCTGCTTCACTGGCACTGAATGCATATGAACTCGATATTGATATAACGAATAACAATGTTGAACAAATATGAGATTTCATCATGGTGTATATTTCAAAATAATGGAGAAAATTTTTCGTGCTTTTATAACGGTTACATTTACAAGAACTAACCCAGGTTAATGTGTCATCGAATAAATAACGTAGTTAACAGCAAAACGATAAGCCAGCGCAGTCATCGGCTCTGGATAGCCAGGATTATCGGCTTGCTCCCAAGCATCTCCCAAATCCATATTATGGTTGATCACAACCAGCAATCTGCCCTCGTCATCATAAATACCTCGCCATGTCGGATCGACGCCATCTTTCTCGTAAGTAACACCGTTGTACAAACTAGCCAAGCCAGGGATTTGTATTTTTTCATCGAGGTCGTAGAGGACATGAAATACCTCGTTGTCGGTTTCCAGATCAACTATTGGGCGATCTGGGAAAATACGTTGCATAGTGGTAACAAAACTACTCCATTCCTGCGATCCGTGGAAATCGTCCACCATCAGAAAACCGCCCTTCATTAAATATTCACGCAGAATAGCAATCTCTTCAGCATTAAACGACCAGTAACCTACTTCTACTGCATATAGCCAAGGGTAATCAAATACATTGCGGTCAGTAAGGTTGATACGTTCACCACCTTCACCGTTATAGACACTAATTTCAGTACCATCGACACGGGTTAGGCGCAACAAACCTTGCATAAAAAAATGTTCAGCTTCAGGCCAGTCAGTTGTCCAGGAATTGCCGCCTCTTCCACCACGGCCACGCCCACCACCGAAATCATTGCCACCACCATAAATCAAACGGGCAAAATGAAATTCAGATCCGTTTATATCAGCTGGGGTATTACCGGAAAGTTCACGCTCGGGCTGCACTCGGTAGGGAAATCGTTGGGCAAACACCGGTGTTACCACCAGCAACAGGAGAGTTAAAATTAAGGAGTTTAATTGCCATTTAGAACTTAAACGATTCAATTTATGCACTCATTAACGGTACGAATAAGGCTAATCTAATCAACTATAAACCAGCTTCTTCAGGAAGAACATATCCAGAGCAGGTTATCGCTTTGTTACTAACTAAAATCTGAATGTGTAATTAAATTTCAATGACAAATCGGCATTTACCGAGGTGAAATTTTCATCTTTATCAGGGTCAACCAAGCCATAGTTCAACACTAAAAACGCTTCTCTGCCCGCTTCGGGGATCCAACGTAATCTACTGTTGAACCCCAACGCTTCCGACACATTGTCGTACTGTATCAAATTGCTCCAAGACAAAGTGGCAAGGAAGGCAATCTGAACCTGAGCATTGATTAATCGCACAGTAAAATCACCTTGTGGCAAATGAATTTCATTTTCCTGATATTGACCACTGAAGCTGTAACGGGCTGTGGGACGAAAACTCAACTCCACGTTCCGTTGAAAGTGGTTACCGCTATAATAATCGCCCCAACGAAGAGTCAATCGACCAGATAGTTTGCGTTGATTGGCAGACTCCATGCCTAACATTGTTTCTTCGAACTTATAGTCTCCTTTAGGAATAAAAATGGTTCTGGATCCGTCTGAAAAACGATTAATGATGAAGCTTGTTTTTAATAACTCACGGTTACTAATAACACGCATGAAGAGATTGTCACCGGCATTAGTATTTGCAGTAATCCGCAGTCCGACTGTCTCATTACTCAAGGTACCATCCCGCAAATTTTGAGCACGATAACCATCCAAACCACCATAAATTGAACGTATTTTTCCGCCGGGTGTTAAAAACTTGCGATATCCAAAATCCACT
>CAIMTR010000045.1 GCA_903844415.1 uncultured Gammaproteobacteria bacterium | reverse complement strand
AGGACACGTGAGTGCGTTCACTAGTATATTACGTAACATACATATGTGAGTACGTAAATACAGTTATGCGCACATAGCCCATTTGCAGTTATTGGCACATAACCCGTTGAATCCTAGACCCTCCCGAAATCGTACTATAGTCTCAATTCTGGAATCCCAACACCAACATTACTGAAATCTTCATACAAAATAAATGAGCTCAGACTATTGCCGTGCCACTGCAAAAAGGAATCGTCATACATAAATTTTAATCTAAGATCACACAAGACCAGTAATTTGATTGCAACTTGTTCACGTCTAAACTAAATGAAGTTTCATCAAATTTTCCCTTGCTTTCTAAATCTTTTTTTTTCCCCACAATTTTTCATTATATGACGACCAATTTTTACACGAAGTATCTCAATGATGCTCAAATTCTTGGAACATTCGATCCATTGTAAACATAACCTCTCTCCCACCTCATTAATTGAGGTATTTCAATCATCCAAATAATATTCAAATGCCTTTTCTAACGACGAACAATAGTATATGTCCTCGTAGGAACCTTATTTGTTTCATCGCTCGGAATAAGCAGCTGCAACTGGACTGTGCTGTGGCCTTTGTCCATCTTCGTGGTATGTTATAATCTCGATAGCAGTTTTTGTATTTTATTGACTACTATTTCTTATTTTAGGTAATCGCCTATATTTAACTCGGGATTTTCCAGTATCCTCTGAGAGAACTTCAGTTAAGTCTCAGTTATATTCGAAAGACTTTCCTATATCTTTACATTAGATTCCATTTCCCATAACATTCGTCGTTAGAATCGCACTAATTTCACAACGCTCTCAGAAATTCAATCTCTGATTAATTTCCCCTTTACCTACAACCTCTATTTCATCTGTCTCGTTTAAGTGGCCTCTATCAATGTTTCCATCTTTATCTATCTCTTGGTCCTTCGCTGGATTGCGAAAAGGATAGATATCGATGAAAACATTGAGAGACAAAACTAAAACGAGACAGTTGAATCAAATCATTTCCCATCACATCCCTCTGCGATCCATTTATGTATCGCTCTTATCGGACGTGCAGAGAACCTCTTAAGCAGCTCTTATTGCATTTTTGTAGTCGTTGTCAGCGTTAAAACATGTTACTCCAACACTTACCCTGGCTGCTGAAATTTAGAATACAACACAGTGATTAATTTGATTGCCACCTTAACAATAGATTGATATAAGAAAGCATTTCTTTAATATGCTTTCATTTCCTGAATCATGTTTGATAAGAATTGAATGCTCATTTTGAATGCAATTATAGCGATTGAGCAAAAGCTGAGCCACAATTGTCAATCGCTGTTCTTATGTCGATTCATTGCTTTTCAACTCACAATTTCGTTGCGATTGCTATGTCATGTATACCGTTAAAAATCATTGCAATATATGCTACCTGCATTCTAGTTTCACTCAAAATGCTTTCAAGGCAAGGCACCATGGAAACACAATTCGACGTGCAAGGCAAGAAGCAAGGTAAAGCGAGCGAAATAGAAGAGGCGAGGCAAGGTGTGTAGGCAAGAATTGCGCGTCAGCTTTTTGTAGGTTTAAATTTGATTTCGCCGTCTCTTGGCGTGGTCAGAAACCCTTTAACATTTATTTTATTGTTCTATTACCTGTTTGGCACAGTTGTCGTAGTTATAATTTTACAAGCTCGTGTGACTATCGTGACTACTGCTTTATTAGCGCTGTGTTATACTTGGTATCCGTTATTGTTGGTTATAATTCGCGAGTTCCTTAAATCCTTTATTCTCATCCACAGGCAGTGCTTGTAATGATATGCACAGCCATCTTTTTTCCTGTATCAGAAATAGCATAGCGAATTATGCGATGTCAATCTGTATGTCATGAATATAGCATTGCAACCAACAATTTGGAAAAAGAACTTGCAATGTCGCCTGAACAAAGCAGTGAGCTTGGTCATTTCAAAAAGAAATAGGGGGAAAGCACAAAGAAAGGCGCAAGGAAAAATACAATAAAATGCGCAATTAATAGGCAGAGCATGGCGACGAGCAAGAAGCGAAGGCGCAGAGGAAAGAGCAAGAGGATTTGTTCGAGAAACATGGGGGAAACACAAGGAAAGGCGCAAAGCAACGTGCAATGAAAGGCCCCATGAACAGGCAGAGCATGGCGATGTACAAGCATGGGATAGCAATGTAAAGCTTAAGCAAGAGAAAGTGCGCCTTTCCTCGTAAGCAAGATGCCTGAATGATAAATCATTGCATGCAATGGCTGTTGAAATGCCGCGCAATGAATGTGAGAAAGCCGTAGTACATGTTATCATATCTTAGCTGATCAAAATTCTCGACTACACTGTAGACAGCCACAAAAACAATCAAATTGGCAACCCACGCGTACAACGACTGCGATGATATAAGATATTCGGAATAGAGACATCAAAATCTGCCAAAGCAACGCAGCCCAGGCCCCGCGAGATATGACATACAGAAATCTCGAGCATTCCAAACAAGCTTTAGCATTTATATTTGCTTAGTTTATAAATCAACGACCTTCAAATGAAGCATTTGTTGTCCAACACAACATTTCAATATGTCATCGAATAACAATATCTGATGCAAACTTAATACAGAACACAATCCTTAGCTTCATGCATAAGAGTAAGTCTGATTTTAAGTTTATTGTTCAAGTCTTAAGAACCTGCTAATCACACATACAACAAATGTATTCAACACAATGAATATGTATTGAATACAAAATGTCATTTCCAACTGTCTAATCAATATACCAAAAAACTATATTCAATACGATTACTGCTAATTGATTAGAATTTTTAATTCGTATTGATTACAGCTCTCAAAAACATATTAACTATACTCATAATCAATACAGACTTTACGTATTGATTACAAGGGGGGGGGTAATCAATACGGTTTTTGTATTGATTACTGGGGTATAAAACAGTTAACGCCCCCGGATGCGCACTAGAGTGACGAAAGTGATTGCCTCAAATGGCAGAGTTGCAACGGGCGTAATT
>CAIMTR010000044.1 GCA_903844415.1 uncultured Gammaproteobacteria bacterium | reverse complement strand
CACAGACCATAAGGTGAGTTTTCATAATTCTGATTGCGTTCGTTTTTGACTGTGGCGCGTTGGTTCTCAAATTTTTCTTCTGTTACCGCATTGAGAAAATACCCCATGCGATCACTTTCCAGCCACAGCATTGTTTCCAGTTGGTTGCTCGGTACGGTTTCAAAATAATTAGTAGTGTCGAAACTGGTGCCGCCGTTCATGGTGCCACCCGACTCGGTTACGATACCGATGTGTTGTTCGTCGGCTACGTGTTCTGAGCCTTGAAACATCATGTGTTCAAAAAAGTGGGCAAAACCGGAGCGCTGCGCTTCTTCACGGGCAGAGCCAACGTGGTAGGTAATATCCACATGGACGAGGGGGTCTGAAGTGTCTTCGTGCACAATTAGGGTAAGACCGTTATCGAGTTTGTATTTGCTGTAGGGGATTACTATTTCACTGGAACCAGCAGCGACAGTTTCGACTAGGGTATAGCCGGTGATGGGGGCTTGGTTATTTTCAGCTGAGCTTGGTGGTGTTGATGATTCGCTACACGCACCAAGCAACAGCAGCAGCCCGATGGTAAGGGATTGGCGGGATAACAAGAGCGAGCAGAAAGTTAAATTGTGCATGGGCAGACTCCGGAAAAGACCAACTGGAACTGCCCGGAATTAAAGCACAGGAATGCTTTTTTTTCATGGTGGAAGTGGTTAAAGCCAGGTATGGTCACAAACCTTATCTTCTAGTGACTCGGATCGAGTAGTTTATTGTTAGGGCTTGCGCGAAGTACAGGCAGGGTTTACTTCTAGGCCGGTTGCTTTGCTTCGTAGCTCCCCGGTATGCTGTAGTTCATCACCACATAACAATTAGAAACAAGGCTATTCATTCACGCTTCCCGAAACCATAACAACAACACGAGGAACACAAGGTCATGAATACCGAACGCCAGCAGCACCATCTCACCCGCACGCTCACTACCGCACTGTTTGCCGGATGGGCGGCATTTGCCGTGGCACAGCCGCCAAACATGGACGAAATCAACGCCAGGCCTGATAACGTCGGCACCGGCGCGTATCCGGCCATGAAGGAAGAGGACAGCTCGTTGGCGGCGCATGTAATCTTCCGCCCAGCCAACCTGGCCGCTATGGGTGACCAAAAACTCGGCGTGGTGGCCTGGGGCAACGGCGGATGTTCGCCCGATGGTGCCAGCAGCCGCTTCCACCTGCTCGAACTCGCTTCACACGGTTACCTCGTGATTGCTTCGGGCAAGATTCTCAGCGGACCTGGCGCACCGCCGCGCGAGCCGCCGGTGGAAGGACAACAGGGTCCACGTACAACAGCCGCTGATCTGACCTCAGCCATCGATTGGGCACTGGCAGAAAACACGCGTGCCGGCAGTCCGTATTTCGGCCGTATTGATCCGGCGCAGGTTGCAGCGTCCGGTTTCAGCTGTGGCGGGTTACAGGCGCTTGGTGTGGCCGGCGATCCTCGCATTGCCACTCTCGTGCTGCAAAACACCGGCATCCTGAATGCAGGTCCGAACGCAGCGCTGCCTGGCATGGATCTAGTCAAGGATCAGCTGGCGAAAATTCATACGCCCACGATTTACATCCTCGGTGGTGAATCAGACATCGCGTACGTCAACGGCATGGATGATTTCCAGCGCATTGAAAATGTACCGATAGCTGTAGCGAATCTTCTGGGTGCTGGCCATGGCGGCACCTACTCGCAGGAAAATGGCGGCGTTGCCGCACAGGTAGCAGTCAGCTGGCTGAACTGGCAGCTGCGCGACGATGCCCAAGCAGGGAAAATGTTTGTCGGTGCCGATTGCGGCTTGTGCAGCGATGCGAAGTGGGCCTACGCGAGCAAACGCCTCGCTCCGTAAGCGGTGCGCCCTGCCTTGTCTGAACAACGGCTGTCACTCACTCGCAGTTGCAACGTGAGATACGTACTGAAGGCGCCGTATCGGGACGGCACCACCCATGTGATTTTAGAGCCCTTAGACTCCATCGCTAAGCTGGCATCACTGGTCCCCAAGCTCATGGTCAACCTCATGCGCTTCTATGGCGTGTTTGCACCGAACAGCCCTTAACGCGTCACCATCACCCCGGCCAAACGCGGCAAGCAAAACCAACACGGCAGCAGAACCCGACAACCGTACTTTCATGGAAAGACACGCCTCGATGACCTGGGTCCAACGACTGAAGCGAGTCTTTAACATCAACATCGAAACCTGCCGCCACTGCCAAGGCCCGGTCAGGATTATTGCCTGCGATAAAGGCCCGGTGGTGATCGAGAAAATCTTGAGCCATCTGCGCAGCAAGGGTGATACACCGGCAATGCCGTTACTGCCACCAGCCAGAGCACCGTCAGCGGTATGGCCAGGCCTGTTTGAGGAAGGAACCCTCACCCTGAACCCCAATTAGCTACCCACCCCAAAAAGCATTTGATATTCTATTAATAACAACACTTAGGAATCCTGTCATGAAGCTACTGCCCTTGAAAACATTGCTGGCCGTGCTGGTATTAATCACTATTGGCCATACCGTAAACGCTGCCGAATCCTGCGACCGCACCTGCCT
>CAIMTR010000043.1 GCA_903844415.1 uncultured Gammaproteobacteria bacterium | reverse complement strand
TAGGCGCAGGCGGTACTGCTGGTGCAGCAACATCACCAAATTACGCGGGCGATGGTTCAAATTCTGTATTTTCGTCTATTACATCAACCGGCGGTGGCGGTGGTGGTGGCAGTAATGCGACTGCGGCTAATAACAACGGAAGATCGGGTGGATCGGGCGGCGGCGCTGCAAATAACGGAGCTGCTTCAGGAACCGCTGGAACCGGAACAGTGGGGCAAGGTAATAACGGCGGCACTTGCTCTAGCATGGCTATCAATTATGGTAACGGTGGCGGCGGCGGCTCTAATGCCGTAGGTGCAAACGGAACAAGCACAACTGGCGGCAATGGTGGTAACGGAACAGCCAACAGCCTGTCTGGATCAAGCGTCACCTATGCCGGTGGCGGTGGGGGCGGCACTACAATTGCCGGTACTGTAGGAACTGGTGGGACAGGCGGTGGTGGTAACGCTGGAACATCAGGCGGCGGCGCGGGTAACGCGGGAACTGCAAATCTAGGCGGTGGTGGCGGCGGTTGTTCAACCCCTGTATCTGCAACGGCTTATGCAGGGGGCGCTGGCGGTTCAGGCATAGTGATAATCGCATGGTAAAAATCTACCAACTCTACGGCATTGATACCGCCATGCAACTGCTGCGGCCTAATGCAAGATACGAAATCAGTAACAGCGTAATTACCAAGTGGGAAGATTACCGCGAGCAACCAACTTGGGATGAGATACAGGCTACGATGGACAAGATAAAAGCGTTTGAGGATTCCATTCCAACCGTCTGGTCACCGGCACAAATTAAAGAATACACAGGGAGCAGCAATGGCACACTTTGCAAAAATTGAAAACGGTCTGGTAATGCAAGTGATCGTTGTTGGTAACGCAGACACGGCAAACGCTGAAGGCGTAGAGCTTGAGCATATCGGCGCTGCGTTCTGTGAACGGCTACTTGGCGGCGAGTGGAAGCAGACCAGTTACAACGGCAAGATGCGTAAAAACTACGCTGGCATCGGCTACTTTTACGACGCAGGGCGTGATGCCTTTATTGCTCCGCAACCGTTTCCGTCATGGGTTTTGAACGAACAGACCTGCCGGTGGGAATCGCCTGTGCCGATGCCTACGGACGGTAAGATGTGTTCTTGGGATGAAGTAACCCTAAATTGGATTGAGGTTAATAATGGGAATTAACGCATTTACTGCAACAGGCAATACCGTAACTTTTACGGCCAATACTGCTGCTCCCGCCTCTGTTCAATGTTCGTCTGCTACGCTTGGCGGGAATCAGTATCGAGTAATCAATACTGGAACTGTTACCGTATTCTTGGGGTATGGAACTACTGCTGCATTGGCTAATACCGCTGCTGCCGTGGTCACTACTACTGGCCCTGCATTTCCGTTGCTTTCTAATACGGATGAAATACTTACATTTGTTCCTAATGCTTTTTTTACGGGCATTACTTCAAGCGGTAATGCTGTCGTATACATTACACCTGGGGATGGACTGTAATCATGCTTAAAGTTGCCGGCGGTGGCGGTTCAAGTAGCAATGGAACAGTAACAAATATAGCTACCGGCACAGGGCTTACTGGAGGCCCGATTACGTCTACAGGAACTATTAGCATGTCTAATACGACTGTAACGGCGGCATCTTATGGCAATGCGGCAACAGTTGGTAGTTTTACGGTAAATGGGCAGGGTCAGTTAACCGCAGCGTCTAATGTAACTATCAGTATTCCAGCCGCCCAAGTAACCGGTAGCAATATTACGCTTGGCAATGCAACCTTGACGTTGGGTGGAACAACTACATCTGTAGGAAATCTTACCCTTACCAATGTAACAATTCCTAGCGGGACAATGAATGTCCAAGCGGCTAATTTAACATCTACTACCGCTGCCAGTGCCACATTTGCCACTTCCAGTTTGCCTCTGGTTCCTGCCGGATATATTCAAGTTAATCTAAATGGAACTGTAGTTAAGGTTCCGTATTACGCGGTCTAATTATGAATATGTCGCAACTCTCAACGGTTAAATTTGGAGATGTTGAATCTCTAAGCGAATTCCTATTTGAGAACGGGTTGCAACATAAATTATTCCAAGAAACATTTATGGATCAAGGGAATCCTGTTCCCATATATCCATTGATGGATGCCGACCCCAATAATCTGGATGATTGGCTACAGGCTCATCAAGTAGAACATCAATACTTTGCTAGTCTATTAAGTCTAAATAATCCGTTTAATATGCTGGATGTAGATTTTAATAACGAAGATTCTTTTTACGATTGGCTATCTACTCATTTGTATATACATGAACAAATAGCATCATCATTGGGGTTAACATAATGTCAGAACAGCCGAATGTAATGGGCGCTTTGAAAGCAGAAAAAACTGGAGAAGGCTCTAATAAATCTTTTGAAGAAATTATTAGAGAGGATTCTGTAAGGCAGAGACAGAATCCAGAACAAGTATTTAAAAAGATAGCGGGGATTAAAAAGCAGAATCCTCAAACAAAAACTATTCAAATAGGTTCTACTGTTTTTCTTGTTACTCAGGTTGCCCCCAAGACCGTAGAAGCCCATATATTTACTTCTGAACCTCCAAAAGTTATTGCACAAAGATATGTCTCATTGGTGAATATGCTCAAGAGCCAAGGCATGAGCAAGGGATATACCTATTCAGATCAGCCGGGGTTTAAAAAAATAGCAGAAATGACGGGATTGCCAGTAAAAGTAACTCAGACTGTAAAGTTAATAGGCGAAGAAATAAAACCTGTTTATATGTTTGAATTGGACTTTTAAAATGCCAGCCGTTCCTTTTATAGTTGCTATTGCTGTTGATTATGCTGTTGAAGCCATTATTGTTGATTTTGTTGCCGAGGCGGTGGCCGGAACAATTCTGGCTAGTTCTGCCGGGGTAATTACTGGAGCAATTGGTGGCGCTGCTGGTGGCGCTGTTAGTTCTGCCGTAAGTGGCGGCGATATTGGAAAAGGCGCTTTATTGGGCGGTTTGGGTTCGGTTATAAGTTCTGGTGTTTCTCCCTATGCAAAAGAATTTGTTGGCAATGTATTTCCTGATTTTAGTTCGGCAGCACAATCAGCAGTAACAAAAGGTCTTACTAGCACCGTTTCTGGAACTGCTACTGGATTAGCTGGCGGTCAA
Source organism: uncultured Gammaproteobacteria bacterium (assembly GCA_903844415.1). Lineage (GTDB taxonomy): Bacteria > Pseudomonadota > Gammaproteobacteria > Pseudomonadales > Pseudohongiellaceae > CAILUG01. The sequence goes on along the minus strand of CAIMTR010000043.1, from coordinate 8,108 downwards.
TCTGTTGGAGATGCGCTAAAAGGTGGGGCGGCAAGAGGCTTAACAAGCGGTGTATCTCAATACGCTTTTAGTTCTCCAGATAGTCCTGATGGCCCATCTAAAACAGATTATGGTGGAAGAATTGGTCAGGCAGCATTGAACTATGGCCTTGGAACAATTCTAAATCCATCTCCACAGGGCGCTCCTAGTTCTACTTCCCCTACTGCACCTCAAGCTACGTCACCCACAACTACTACTGCCGGAACCTCTGGTTCTGCGGTTCTTGGTGCGGCATTGGGCGTTGATCCAGGAATTCCCACATTTGGCGGTTCTAAAGACTCTCCGCAATCAAGTGCGTGGAATGTTTCATCGTTAAAATATAAAGACGAAACGGGTGATTAATGGCTAAACAGATAGCAAGACTTCTTAGAACCGACATGATGGCAGACATGACGTTGCCGGCATTGGCTCAATTGCTACAGAAAAAGGGTAGGGGTAAAGATACTATCCTAGCCCACATCACCCTTAACGAAGCCCGCAGACTCAAGAGAGATGGGGGGTCTGGAACCATTAATCCTGATACTGGATTGCCTGAATTTGAGGATGATGGCGCTGGATTCTATGATTCTTATACCCCTGATCCGTCGGGTTCTAATGCTGCGCCGATTAACTTTGAACAAGCATATCCGATGCCAGTTGCAGAGCCAGCGCCAGCACCCGCTGGAACTACTACCGGTGGATATGAGGGCGCTGATTCTTATTTTCCTCAAGGTCAAACTGCGGCTCAAACAGCCGCCCAATATCCACAACTTTACCCTGGTGGATTGCCGCCGGGCGGTGGGCAACAAACAACATTTACTCCTGAAGGCGAGTCTGTTGCTGGCCCCAAAACGAGCGTTCCTACTGCTCCAGAGGGAATGTCTGACAAGACCAAGGATATGCTCTTGAAGGGCGCTCTAGGACTTGGCACAGGGCTTGCCGGGGCTTATGCCGGTCGTAAGTCTGCCCAACAAGCACAAGCGGCCAAGAATGAACTGGCGGCAATTGGCGCTCCGTATCAGCAAAAAGGCAAAGAATTGCAAGATGCTGCATTGCGGGGTGAATTGACTCCCGCCGGCCAGCGACAGGTTCAGGCAGCTAGGGCGCAATTGGCTCAAGGCGTAGAGAAGCGCGGTGGTGTTGGTGCGGCTCAAGCGGCAACTCAATTGGCTGGATTTAAACAGCAACTGTTAGATACCCAATATAATTATGGGTTGAAAGTAGCCCAAATTGGCGATAGTTATGCTGCCAATGCTATACGGTTAGGTCTGACGCAGGACAAGGAACTGGCATCAATGATGGGTGGATTTACTAGCGCAGCAGGTGCGTTTCTTGGTGGTCAACCTAATGTTCCGACGAAATAAGGAATAGTCATGGCTGAAGCGGCGGTTCAATCGTTCGATCCTACTAAAGAATTTCAGGAACAGACCAGAAATATTCTGGCTCCTATTGAGGCCGCGCCCTTAAAAGATCGTCCAGATTTATATAAAGATGTTATGGCAGGACTATTGCCGCAACAGATAAAAGCCGGCGTTAATCTTGAGAGTGCAAAATCTGATAGAGAAGTTGGTGTAAAGCAAGCCGGCGCAGAAGAAGGCCAGCGTCAAACAATATTGCAGCAAAAAGAAATGGAACAAGGTATTGCAAAGCGGGATAAATACGCCTTGCCTACCTTTACTCCTAGCCAAGAGGATTTGGGAACCTATGCCCAACTAGCCAGTTCCATTATGACTATGGGTCTGCTAATAGGCGCTGGTGGCAAATCTTCTGCCAAGATTGCAGTAGCGTCTATGACGGGGATGCTAAAGGGTTGGAAAGAAGGCCGTAAAGACTTGTATGAGCGTGAATCCAAGAACTTTGAAAAAGAATCTGCTCGTATAAGCAATATCAGAAAAGACATACAAAGCGACCTAGACAGGGCTATGAGACTGTGGCCTACCAAGCGTAAAGACGCAATTGCATTGATAGAAACCGCACGATACAAGGCTGGAACCGAGAGCGTTCTAGGTGCGATGCTATACAAAGGCAATTACGATGGCGCTATGAAGCTGCTGGAGTCTGCTCGCAAAACAGATGAAGCCAGGCTAAAGCATGAACAAGATATTGCCTCTAAAAAAGCAATAGAAGATGCAAAAGATCGTAGGCATCGTGAAGATATGGCGGCCAGAGAAAGGCAACATAAAGAATCATTAACTTCCAAAGCAAACATTGCCAGTCTTAAGCAAGTTGGAAGGCCAACTTCTGCCACTAATGAGCGTTATGCTAATAACGTATTTCGTTCTAGCAATGAAATTTTAAGAAGTTTGCAATTGATAGAAGGTATGGGAATTTCTGGCGGTGGAGGCATATTGGGAAATGTTGTAGGAAAAGGGACAATTCCATCTGAAGCGCAAAAAGCTATAGGTCAATATTTCACTACAGACCAAGAAAAAATGTATAACACGGCTGCATCTGGCATGGCCTATGAAATGGCAATGGTTCTTGGTGGTGGTTATAAGCCTGACGTTACAACCCAAACTAAGATGGAAACATATTTGGCTGTTGGCCCTAATGACACCATTGGAACATCAGCGTATAAATTTGCTGACGTTGCCGCAAAGTTAAAAGCAGCATTAGAAGTTGCCCCCGCATACAGCGAAGATCAGAAAAAATCTAGGACAAAACTTCTTGAAGATTTAAATAAATACGCTTCTCCAGAAGAAGTCTATGCAAGAGTTTATAAGCCTGGTAAAGAAGAAGAGCCATTGGTAAGGGGTGGGGCTGTTTCAGAACCAAAAACTAAAGAAGATTTTGATGCAATCGCCCCCGGCTCTTTATATAAAGACCCTGATGATAATAAAATCTACAGGAAGAAAAGATAATCATGCCTAGATTTGATGGTGAACTTGTAGAACAAAAAACATCTCCAAGGTTTTCTGGTGAGCCTGTTGACAGGAAACAATCTTATATTCCTGCTCCCGGCGATACACAAGAAGAAAAACCTAAATTAAGTTCAAGGGCAAAAGAAGTAGCAAAAGAAACAGGAGTGGGCGCAGTTGCCGGTTTTTTGTCTCCCGAAATAATGACTGGCCTTGGACTTGCCGCCGGAGCATTTCCATTAACCGCCCCTGCCGCACCTTGGCTTTTGGGTGCTGGAACCGCAGCAAGGCTTGCTCGACCCGCCAGCGCAGGTCTTGGCGCTCTTGGTGGATTTGCTGGAGAAACTTCAGGTCAGATTGCGGAGTTATCTGGAGCATCTCCCGCCAAGGCAGAAATGGCTAGATTTGCTGGTGGCGTTATTGGGCCTGAATTTGTTAAAAGTACGGGAAAAATAATTCAATATGGCGCTAGAAAATTATTAGGTCTTTCTACAGAGGGCGCGGTTAGGTCAGTTATGTCTGATCTTAATATTAATGATAAACAAATATCTCCAAGTCAAAAAGAATATATTAGAAAATTAATAGAAGATTTAAGAGGCGGCCCTTCTTCTGATTCTTCACAAAAAACAATGTATGACATTATGGCTACTGGAGCCAAAGATATAGTATCTGATGCCGAAAAACGTGCTGCAGCAATTAGGCAGCAGGGTAAAACTGAATTAACGGAAACAGAAAGACGCGCAGAAAAAATGCGCGGTGCTATACCTAAAATTGAAGAATCTGGAAAAAAAGTTATAACAGAAGCTGAATCTAAACGATCAAATATAGGAAATGAGCGCGAGTCTAGCGATATTGGAAAAACACTTAGAGATAAAATTTATGATTTGTTTTCTACTGGGGTGGAACAAAGGTCTGCCAAATATAAGGCTCAAGAAAAAATAAGAGATGATGCGGTTGCGGTTAAAGAATCTTCGGGAACGCTTGTTAAAGAATTGCCCGAATACAAATCTTTGTTGTCTGATTTAAGAGATAAACTTTTAATAGGCCAAGCCGCGCAACAACAAACGACTGCTCCAGTTACTGAAAAAGGCGTATTACAGGCATATCAAAATATTTATGATGCCGTTTCATCAAGGAAAGTTGCAATAGGAGTTAATTCCGATGGAAATCCTGTTTACAAAACATTTCCAACTGCATTTCATGCTCTTGACGATGTAAGGAGAAGGTTAGGTGATGCAGCGTATGGAAAAGAAGTAGAAGGATATTCTGCTATAGGTGTAGATATTGCAAAAAAATATTATGGAAAAATTAGCGAAATTCAATCAAAGTTTGCTGGCGAGGCGCATGACGTATTGCAAAGAGACTACGAAATGGCTTCTAGGTTGTTAGATAAATATAAATCTAAGGCCGGTCAAAAAACTACAGCATTGGATAGGTTTGATCCTACCCGTTATAAAACTGATGCTTCTGCAATAACAAATGATTTTTTCAAGACCAAGCAAGGTGTAGCTGACTTAATTGAATTAACCGGAAATGACAGAGGTCTTGTTCTTCAGTCTGCCTCAGATCATGCCGCTAGAGAACTTAGAAATAAAGACGCATCTGGAATAAAAAAATGGATTGACAGCAATTCTGATTGGTTAAAAGCATTGCCAGAGGTTGACGGTAAGGTTAATGCTTATCTTAAATTAATGGAAAAAGCTGAAACTACGGCAGGAAAAACTGGCAAGGCAAGTAAGATATTGGGGGCCAGAGAACCAAGAGTATTGCGTGAAGGGGCAAATGTTTCTGGATTGGCAGAAACAGAAGCTGGAAAAATAACAGAAGAAGCATCAAAGCGGGTTAATGTGATACTTGGTGATAAATTTCCTGCTCAAAGAGTTAAAGAATTATTTTTATCTGGAAGTAAAAAACAATGGGATGAAGTGGCTCCAATTCTTGCTAGAAGTCCTGAAGGAAAAAAAGCTATTGCCGACGCTGTTCAACAAGTAATGGCATCTAGGGCTGAAACTGGCCTTATTACTGCCCCTGAATTTTTTAGAGATAATGTTCGTCCTGCGTTAAAAAGTGCCAATTTAATGTCTAATGCACGATTGGATGAAATTCAATCTAAACTGGAATTGATAAAAAATTCTTCTATGCCAGATGTTCAAAAAATGAAATTAATGCAAAGACTTTTTAGAAATTCAATATCTGGATATTTAGCCCCTCTTGCTGAAAGGTCTATAGAGGGATTGGTTAGTCCTCCAAAAAAGTCTAGCAGCGACGTTATAAACCAGAAAGGCAGTATTAATTCCGTATCACCTAGATTTTCTAATTAATAAGGAAATATCATGGCAGATGAAACTGAAGAACAACGTGCAGCCAGGAGTGAAATGGCCGGCAGCAGGGATGCTCAGAAGGCGCTAGGACGCAAGGAATCCAAGGTTAAGATACCTAATATGCGGTATCCAAAGCGTGAAAAAAGTCGTAAACCTACTCGTGGCTAAAAAGAGCAAAGGTATCAATTCTGCACTTGAGGACAGTCTTAGCAAGCTGCTGGAGGAGGTTATGTCCGATCCTATGGCTACTTTGACTGACAAGTGCAAGGTTATAGACCGGGTTATAAACGTCGAGAAGATCAAGCAGAAGATCAGCGACGAGGAATGGGGCAGCGGTCTGCTTGGAGAAAGTGACAGCAACGATTAAACTATGTATTCATTAATGATAGGGGATAATCATGGATTCGGTTACATTGGTAAAGTTTGTTCGTTTGGCTCTGGAAGTTATATCTGACAGGTTGTTAACTATATTAGGTCTTACCATGTCCTTTTCTTTGGCGTGTTGGACGATGAGCGCACCTACTGTAGAACGATTGGGGATGAGTGCTTTTTTCGCTTGTTTTGCTTATTTGGTAGTCAGGACAAAGGAAGGAATTAAAAATGAAATCTCCTAAAGAATATGAAATGAAGAGCAAGGTTCCAGGTGCAGACCTGCCGAACTATTCTCAAAAGTGGGCTAAACCCGTCAGGCCGCAGAAGCCTTCAGATAACACGCAAGGCGGTGATATTTATTGGACTCCAGGCACTATGCCCAAAGGTGGGTTCCGTAGCGTGTTCTGCTTTGAAAAAGGCAATCCATCTGCTCGCGGAAATGGTGATTCCACGAAGATTAGCGGAACGGATAAGCCTGGCCGCAAGGTATATTAATCATGGCTAATAATATTGCGTTTCAACCGATGGGCAAGACGTATATGTTGTCTGCAAATACGTCTGTTCAGAGCGTAACCGTTTCGGCTGATAGCCCTGTAAATCAATATCTTTTTATTAATCACGAAAAAGAATCTACTGGTGTTCCGGTATATGTAAGGCTGTCAACGGCAACTGGTAGTAATGTTGCCATTGCAAATGCAACTACTGCTCAATATGGCATACCAATACCACCCGCTTCTCAAGTGATCTTGACCGGCCCACAATGTTCTGGAACCGCAAATTGTTTCATTACATTTATTTCTTCGTCTGGAACTCCCGCAGTTTACGTTACGCCGGGAGAAGGTCTGTAAATGGATTCCCAATCACTAATCAATGCCTTGATGGGTTTAGCAGGATTCTTTGGTGGTTGGACTATCAATTCACTTACAAAATCTATTGCCAAGATAGAAGATCGTTTGCAAGAAATGCCTGATAAATATGTGGCAAAAGACGATTATAAAGATGATATAAAAAGTATCCATGAAATGCTTAATAAAATATTTGATAAATTAGATGGAAAAGCAGATAAGTAATAATCTCCAAGCCTTTCTGGATATGATTGCTCATTCAGAAGGAACCGTTAAATACGGTGATAGAGATGGATACAATGTAATTGTTGGCGGCAGTCTTTTTAATAGTTACGATGACCATCCTCGTAAGTTGGTTCGTATAAATCCCAAGTTATCTTCTACTGCTGCCGGCAGATACCAGTTGCTCAAGCGTTACTACGACGCTTATAAGACAAGTCTAGGGCTAAAAGACTTCTCTCCTGCCTCTCAAGATGCAATAGCCATACAACAGATTAAAGAGTGCAAAGCATTACCGGACATAGAGGCCGGCAACTTTGAACGTGCGGTTACGCTCTGCGCTCACATTTGGGCATCATTGCCTGGTGCTGGATATAAGCAGCATGAGAATGATATGGATTCTTTGAAACAAGTATTTATTGCTTGCGGAGGATTGATGGCATGAATCCGTTATTGCTATCTGGCTTATTTGATATTGGTAAATCGCTTATAGATCGGTTTTTCCCCGATCCGGCTGCCAAGGCTGCCGCCCAATTAGAACTTCTCAAGATGCAGGAGTCAGGTGATTTGCAGAGGTTGGCTATGGAAACAGACCTTTCCAAGCTGCAAATCCAGACCAATCTAGAAGAAGCCAAGTCTCCAAACTGGTTTGTAGCTGGCTGGAGGCCATTTGTGGGATGGGTATGCGGTGCTGGATTGGCTTATGTAGCGGTTATAGAGCCTATAGCGAGGTTTATCGCACAAGTCTGGTTCCACTATGCCGGCTGGTTCCCCGCGATTGATACAACCCTTACCCTGCAAGTCCTGTTGGGTCTGCTAGGGTTGGGCGCAATGAGAAGTTATGAGAAATCTAATAATTCGGAGAATAAGAGATGAGATATGTAATAGCATTAATGATGTTAACTGGCTCTGCCTACGGTATGGAATTGGCTATCTGTCATGGTGAGTTTGCATTGTGCGCCGCATCATCTGCTACGCCTACGGGCAAGACCATTAAAGTTAATGGTAAGACGTTTCAGGAAGGTATGGCTGTTTGCCCTGTCTTGAAGGGTAAGTCTATTGCGGATTTGAGCCTGATGAACGGCTCCTGCGATGCTCCCAAGGGCAAGGTCTGGAGCCTGTTTTCAACTATTACAAGTTATCCACAGGCCCCCACATGGGCGGTTACGCCGATGACGGTCACTAAGTTTGTGACCACCAGGGAATCGGGAATGAGCAACATGTGGAGTTTCAGTTGTACCCTCATAGCTAAGAAGGTAAACGATGTAAAACTAGCTTCTTGCTATGGCCCGATTAATGAAAGCCCTTGGAATTCTGACCATGTTCCTGTAGGTACCGAGGCATTTAGTGCAGCGCCGGCTGGAGCCTTGAACCCGGTTGGTGGTAACTTTCCTATCAAATAATCATGGCTAATAAGAAGTTTCCCAATCTATCGGTAGGACGCGAGGAGAAATTACCCGCTTCCAAAGGTGCTG
>CAIMTR010000042.1 GCA_903844415.1 uncultured Gammaproteobacteria bacterium | reverse complement strand
TGAGTGTAGTGCGACCAGCTGTTGCACCCAGCAAAAAGCCACGGGCCTGTAAGTCGCCCGCTGCCCAGCACATATCTCCCACTCGCTGAAATCCAAACATGGAGTAATAGATGTAAAACGGAATCAGCGGGTAGTTATTCACACTATAGGAAGTGGCAGCTGCCAGCCATGAACCCATGGAGCCAGCTTCATTTATACCCTCTTCCAACAATTGGCCATCTTTGGATTCGCGGTAATACATCACTTGGCCAGAGTCGGTTGGATCATAAAGTTGGCCTTTGGCCGAGTAGATTCCAATCTGGCGGAACATACCTTCCATTCCGAAGGTGCGGGCCTCATCGGGCACAATTGGTACAACTCGATGACCAATTTCCTTATCTTTGACAAGGTTGGACAAGAGGCGGACAAATGCCATGGTGGTCGACACTTCACGCTCACCTGTGCCTTTGGTCTGTGCTTCAAAAGCACTGAGTTCCGGAACTTTTAAAATCTCACTATGACGCTGCCGCTGGGGTAATGAGCCTCCCAATTTGGCACGTTGTGAGCGCATGTATTTCATTTCGGGGCTATCTTCAGCGGGTCGGTAATACGGCACTTGTTCGAGCTTGTCGTCGGGGATAGGTATGCCGAAACGGTCGCGGAAAGCTTTTAATTCATCTATTGCTAGCTTCTTCGCCGAGTGGGTTGAGTTTTGGCCTTCTGCCGAAGCGAATGCATAACCCTTGATCGTTTTTGCCAAAATAACGGTAGGACGATCGGTGGTTTCCACAGCCTGTTTGTAAGCTGAATATACTTTGATTGGGTCGTGTCCACCGCGATTGAGATCCATCAATTGATCATCGGAAAGATGTTCAACCATCTTTAACAGTTCCGGACTTTTGCCAAAGAAATATTCCCTAGTATAAGCACCACCGCGAGTCCGGAAAGCTTGAAATTCGCCATCTACTAATTCGTCCATGCGCGCTTGCAAGATGCCATCTTTGTCCTTAGCCAGCAGGCTGTCCCAATGCCGACCCCAGACAACTTTAATTACATTCCAGCCAGCACCACGGAATATACCTTCTAGTTCCTGAATAATTTTACCGTTGCCACGCACCGGACCATCCAGCCGCTGCAAGTTGCAGTTGATCACAAAATTGAGATTTCCCAGTTGTTCACGTGCCGCCAGACTGATGGCACCCAGTGATTCTGGCTCGTCACATTCACCATCACCGAGAAAGGCCCAGATCTGTCGGTCGCCTTGTTTTACCAGGCCACGGTTGTCTAAATATTTCAATACGTGTGCCATGTAGATTGCCTGCAAAGGCCCAAGCCCCATGGAGACCGTGGGAAATTGCCAATAATCAGGCATGAGTTTTGGGTGTGGATACGACGACAAGCCATTGCCGTCTACTTCTTGACGGAAATTGTCCAGTTGCTCTGCACTCAACCGACCCTCCATAAACGACCGTGAATACACTCCAGGGGAAGCATGGCCCTGAAAATAGATCAGATCTCCCAGATGGTCGTCCGAGGGACCACGGAAGAAATTGTTAAACCCCACATCGTACAATGTGGCAGACGACGAAAAAGTCGAGATATGACCACCCAGATCGAAACCCAGCTTGTTGGCGCGCATCACCATCGCCAAGGCATTCCAGCGAATAATGCCTCGAACAGCGCGCTCCATGCGTTGATCGCCAGGAAGGGTGGCTTCTTGTGCAACCGGGATGGTATTGCGATAAGGGGTTATTAAGGAATCGAGGGGTAATTGCTGGCCGGATTCAGTGGCTTTATTAACCAGGCACTTGAGTAGAAATTGAGCTCTGTCCATGCCATGCTGCTTGATGACGGAGGAGATGGAGTCCAGCCATTCCTGGGTTTCTAGGGGGTCTATGTCACGTAAGTTTTCTGCCATTACAAGATGCTCTGCAAGTTCTTAAAAAATGTTGTAGTTAAATTACATTAAGGCTCAATTCTACTTGAGTCATTGCCATTTTTCCAACCGCCAGAAGCCATTATGTAGTATTACTACATAATGTTTGACCATGCTTGCCAGGATCAAAAAAAACATCGGGATTATCAGGCTCTGAATTTTGTAGTTAGTTAAAAACATGGATTTTCAATTAGAGTGCAGCACTCCAAGCAACTCCATTGCACTCTGTTGTTTTCAACAATCGTCAGCTGTCCCTCTACTCTTGAAGATGACACCAGATACCCCTTCATGCAGGCGGCAGACTGTCTAGGTATCGCCCCCAATCAAAGCAAGGACCTGGATCAGTTTTGCGCCCTGGGGCAATATCCGCATGACCAGCAATACGTTGTGCGTTGATACCTGGGTATACAAACAACAAAAGTCGTGTGATAGCTGCCAATTGCTGATATTGGGTATCGGTAAAAGGAATCTCGTCCGTACCTTCGAGTTCGATACCAATCGAATATTCATTACATTCATTACGACCAGCAAAACTGGAGATGCCAGCATGGAAAGCCTTACGGTTGAATGGCACGTATTGCACCACCACGCCATCGCGGCGGATAAACAGATGAGCCGATACACGTAAATTACCTATCGCGGCAAAATATGGATGAGCGTTAACATCCAGCCGATTGCAAAACAGCTCATCAATATGTGGGCCACCAAAATCACCAGGTGGCAGACTGATGTTATGAATGACCAGCAAACTGATATCCGCGGTGTCGATTCTCTCACTGCAATTTGGGGACGGCACTTGCAAGGCGCTTACCAGAAGATGCTCTATAATTTGTAAACTCATTGAAGGGCACCTGCAAAATGTTGCGCATATGCTAGTGGACACCCGCATTGAGGGCAACTGTGAGTGCCTGGGGCGAGCAAGCTGCAGGGCTATAATGCGCGAACTTTTAGCCAACTGCTAACCAGCCAAGGCAGTAACGATGACAAATAATCCATTTTTTGCAGGACTGCAGCAAACCGTAGCCACAGCTCTCGCAGAAGACATCGGCAGCGGTGATATCACTGCCGAACTAGTGCCTGCACACCACATATCGTATGCCAAGGTGATGACCCGTGAACCCTCTGTACTTTGCGGCGCCCCCTGGGTAGTTGCCGTATTCAAACAGATTGACCCTGATATTACTCTGCTGTGGCATCACCATGATGGTGACTACCTCCAACCTAATGATCTTGTTTTCAGTGCCAGCGGTAAAGCGCGAGGTTTATTGACAGGCGAACGCGTAGCGCTTAATTTTCTACAAACTCTTTCGAGTGTGGCGACTGCTGCTAGACACTACGCCGGCCTGGTAGCCCACACCAAAGTACAAATTCTAGACACTCGCAAGACCATTCCGGGTTTGCGTCTTGCACAGAAATACGCAGTAGTTACTGGCGGATGTTCCAATCATCGTTTTGGCCTTTTCGATGCTTACCTAATCAAGGAAAACCATATCAAGGCCTGCGGTGGCATTGCCCAAGCTGTTGCAAGCGCCAGAACATTACACCCACAGCGAAAGCTTGAAATTGAAGTTGAGTCATTGGACGAATTAGAAACAGCTTTGATAGCAAAAGCGGATATTGTGATGCTCGACAATTTTAGCCTGACTATGATTCGTGCTGCAGTCGCCCAAACCAAGGGC
>CAIMTR010000041.1 GCA_903844415.1 uncultured Gammaproteobacteria bacterium | reverse complement strand
CTTGTGGTGATGTCATGCGTCTGCAGATCAAGGTCAATGCAGCTGGTGTAATCGAAGATGCAAAGTTCAAAACCTACGGTTGTGGTTCCGCAATTGCGTCCAGTTCATTGTTAACAGAATGGGTCAAGGGTCGTTCAATTGATGATGCTGCCAAAATACGTAATACCGAGATTGCTCAAGAACTGGGGCTGCCACCTGTAAAAATACATTGCTCAGTTTTGGCGGAAGATGCCATCAAGGCTGCAATTGCTGATGTTAGGCACAAACGTGGTCTTGCCTAAATAAGTATAATTTTCTTTTTCAGCAACTATAGAATTCAAAGTTTAAGAGTTAGAGACAACAGTCATGGCCGTAACGTTAACCGAAACCGCAGCGAAACATGTAGCATCCCAGTTGGCCTCTCGTGGCAAGGGAGTTGGCATTCGTATTGGTGTTACTACAACTGGTTGTTCTGGCATGGCTTATGTTTTGGAGTTTGTTGACGAACTTGCCCCAGCCGATCAAGTGTTTGCTCACCATGGTGTTAGCGTAGTGGTTGATCCCAAGAGTCTACTTTACATAGACGGCACTGAAATGGATTTTGTAAAAACAGGAGTGAACGAAGGTTTCGAATTTCGTAATCCCAATATTAAGGGTGAATGTGGTTGTGGCGAAAGTTTTACAGTCTAGTCTCATTTCACACTAGTTCTTTATTTATGATACAGGCCGTACGCTTACAGTGAATACCAGCAACCATAATTATTTTACTTTGCTGGAACTGACTCCCGAATGCGAGATTGATACACTTGTTCTGGAAAAAAACTTTCAGCGTCTGCAATCCCTACTACATCCCGACCGTTTTGTTAATGCAGATGCCACCAGAAGGCTGTTGGCAATCCAGCAATCGAGTATCCTCAACGACGGTTATAAAATTCTTAAATCACCTTTGCACAGGGCTGAACATTTGTTGCAATTGCAGGGCATTGATACTTCGGTACACAAACAAATCCAACTCGACGGAAAATTTTTGATAGCGCAGATGGAAATGCGTGAAGATCTCGAGAATCTACTTTTGCAAGGTAATGCAAAGGGAATGATTTTCATGCAGAAAGAAGTAAAAAAAGAAATTACCAGCGTTTGGGCAGCATTCAAAATTCAGATCATGGCAGCTACTTATATGGCAGCCAAAGCGCAGTTCCACAAGTTACAGTTTTTGTATCGGCTCCATGATGAGATCCGAGCCGCTGAAGATAAGTTGCTGGATACTTAAAAATAAAGCCCTATTGAAACAAACATAAAATTCAATATTCTTTTCTGTCAAAATCACATCTTAAAATTTAAATATGGCACTTTTTACCATAGCTGAACCAGGGCAAAGCACGCTGATTACCACACCCAGGCGTAAGCGTGCAGCCGGGATAGATTTAGGTACAACGAATTCGCTTGTGGCTGTGGCCAACGCTGGCAAGGCGGAAACTATTGCCGGCAGCGACGGCTCAAGTCTATTGCCCTCTATCGTGCATTACCGAGCAGATGACAATATCCAAGTTGGCGTGTTGTCAGTCCCCGATGAATCTATTTTAGCTACAACCTCCATATCTTCAGTTAAACGGCTGTTGGGTAGAGGGCGTAAAGACATTGCATATCAATTGCCTTATCAGCTCGTAGATGCGCCGTTAGGCGGAATGTCATGCATCAAAACTGCTGCTGGAACTGTATCGCCAGTGCAGGTATCGGCAGAAATTCTCAAGCAACTTGGCCTGCGAGCAGTTACCGCCCTTGGAGGTGAGCTAGACGGAGTTGTGATTACAGTGCCAGCGTATTTTGATGAGCCGCAACGACAAGCAACTCGGGATGCAGCCCGCCTCGCAGGTTTGAACGTTCTACGATTATTGAGTGAGCCAACAGCCGCTGCGGTGGCTTATGGTTTAGATAAGCGTCTGCAGGGTACAGTTATTATTTATGATCTGGGTGGCGGTACATTCGATGTTTCGTTAATGAAATTACATAACGGTGTTTTTGAAGTTCTCGCTACTGGAGGCGATTCAGCCCTTGGTGGCGACGATTTCGATCGCGCCATTGCACAATGGTTAGTTCAACAAGAGCAATTAAAAAATATACCAGTTGCTGGTGATTACCAGAAGTTGTTGCTTCAAGCTCGTAGTATCAAACATGGATTGTCAGAAAAAAATGAAACCCTAGCTTGTTATGGTGATTGGCAAGGTATTCTTGACCGAACAACGTATTATCAGCTGGTCGATCCACTTATTGAAGCAACACTAAAATCCTGCCGGCGCGTGTTACGGGATGCCGATATTCAGATTGCTGAAATTGCAGAAGTTGTGATGGTCGGTGGGGCGACTCGCTGTCCGCGCGTGCGAGAAAAAGTCACGGCTTTTTTTCAGAAAGAACTGTTGTGTAGTATTGATCCAGACAAAGTTGTGGCGTTGGGTGCTGCCCTGCAGGCGGATGTGCTGGTAGGAAACAAATACGGCGAAGAGATGTTGCTACTGGATGTTATCCCACTGTCGTTGGGTGTTGAGACCATGG
>CAIMTR010000040.1 GCA_903844415.1 uncultured Gammaproteobacteria bacterium | reverse complement strand
TCATCATTTAGAATAAAGCCGTGTTCAGCCAGCTCTATAGCTGGTGCCATGACTTGTTGGCGACTCATGGTGCCAAAACGTTCTAGGGCATCCAGTAATCCGGCGACAGTTCCTGGAACCCCTGAAGCTTGCAGGCTGTTTACTGCGAGGTTACGGTCTACATCGCCCGCACTGTCTAAAAACATATCTCTATGGGCTGCAGCGGGAGCTTTTTCACGATTGTCTTGCGCATATACTTCACCATTCGCTAAAGACACCATCATGAAACCACCCCCGCCTAGATTTCCGGCTGAGGGGTAGACTACAGCCAAGGCAAAAGCAGTCGCCACCGCCGCATCCACTGCATTACCCCCAGCGGCTAGAATTGTGCTGCCTACTTCAGAAGCCATATCCGAGCGGGAACTCACCATGCCGTTTTCTGTGCGTAAATATTCTGAATGCGCAGTACTTGCCCAAAAAACAAAAATAAGCAGGGAAATAAAGATATTTTTCACAGTTGCTACCTAAACGTGTGTGGGCTAGTAAGGCTAGGATAACTACTAACAGGGGATTGGACAAACACGTCATTTAAAATGGGTGGTAATAATGCCATTCAATGCATAAAGTTGCGCTGATTTTTCATAGGCATTATTCATAACAGTAATTATAAGTTCACAATGCCAGATAACATTTTGCATACAATATGTAGGAGGGATCAACTGCCCGACTTATATTTTAGAAAGATCTGAAAAACTTGATACCTATAAATTTTATCCAGGATATAGCATGACTGAAGTTGATTTTTTCGTAATCGGAGCAGGTTCTGGAGGTGTTCGGGCTGCACGAATGGCGGCAAGCTATGGAGCCAAGGTGGCTATTGCTGAAGACCGCTACATGGGAGGAACTTGCGTAAATGTTGGTTGTATTCCCAAAAAACTGTATTCCATTGCTTCACATTACCATTACGATTTTCAGGATAGCCATGGTTTCGGCTGGGATCTTCCCGCTGCCGTGTTTAACTGGAATCGTTTACGGGATAACAAACAGGTTGAAATTCAACGCCTAAACGGTATTTACGAAGACCTACTCATCAATGCCGGAGTACAGTTACTTAAAGCTAGAGCCTTTATCAGAGACCCTCATACAGTTGAAGTTGCAGGCAAGACTTTTAAAGCGCGGTACATATTGCTGGCAAATGGAGGTTGGCCCCATGTTCCTGATTTTCCTGGTCGGCATCATGTCATCACTTCAAATGAAATTTTTGATCTGCCTGACTTTCCGGCTCAATTGATCATAATCGGAGGAGGGTACATTGCAGTCGAATTTGCTAGTATTTTTGCCGGTTTGGGTGCAAATACCACCTTGATTTGCCGTGGCAACATGCCATTAAAAGGTTTTGATGAAGATATCCGAAACAAATTCCATCAAGAAGCCAGTAAACATCTAAAAATATTATGTCAAACCACTGTGCAAGCCATTAATAAACATGATGATGGCAAATTACAGGTCTGTTTTAACGATTCAACTATCTTGAAAGCTGATGCAGTCCTGTTTGCAACAGGCCGCAAGCCCAATACAGCCAATTCAGGGCTTGAAAATGTCGCCATAAAGTTTCAAGAGTCAGGCTACATACAAGTAGATGAACATTTCCAAACAAGTGAACCATCCATTTATGCGATCGGCGATATTGTGGGTCGGCAGACACTAACCCCGGTAGCCTTGGGTGAGGGTATGCAAGTGGCTAATTATTTGTTTGGCGATAAATCCCGGCGCTTAAGTTACGACAATATACCAACGTCAGTATTTTCACACCCAAACATTGCTACCGTAGGCTTAACAGAAGCGCAGGCTAGAGAAAAATTTACAAAAATATCTATCTATGAGAGTGATTTCCGCCAACTTCGCCATACCATAACTGGAAGAAATGAACGTACCTATATGAAGCTAGTAGTTGATACGATTAGTGACCGCGTAGTAGGAATGCATATGCTGGGGGCTGAGGCCGGGGAAATTATTCAAGGTTTTGCTACCGCAATTAACTGTGGCTTAACTAAGTCACAATTGGATTCCACAATGGGTATTCATCCTACAGCTGCTGAAGAATTCGTAACAATGAGAGCTGTAAGTAGAAATTAATTCTTTTCATGGATAGAACTCCCCATAAGCTTTTAAAACTAGTCACTTAAGCAGGGCAGCATAAATATACAAGGTCTCGATAAATTATTGCCTCACAATCTAGTCATTACCCACTATTTCCGGTAATCTTTATTACCGGAAATA
>CAIMTR010000039.1 GCA_903844415.1 uncultured Gammaproteobacteria bacterium | reverse complement strand
CGTTGTTGTTGTCCACCTGATAACTGGCTGGGACGATGATCCAGCCTTTCACCCAGCCCCAGTGAGGTTAAGATGGCCTCGGCGCGTAATTGCCTTTCGGCTGCCGACAGCCCAGCATAAATGGCTGGCACTTCCACATTTTCTTCAGCGGTGGCATTGGCTAGCAGGTTATAACTCTGAAATACAAAACCGAACGCTTCGCGGCGTAACCAGGCCAAACCATCGGCATCAAAACTTTTGACATCACGCCCGGCAAAAAGATAGGTACCTGTGGTTGGGCGATCAAGGCAGCCCAACAAATTCATCAAGGTGGATTTGCCTGAACCCGATTGGCCAACAATGGCCAGAAATTCACCGGTATAAATTTTTAGATTAATACCACGCAATGCATGGACTTCTACGCCACCACCAGTAACAAAGGTACGGTGGATATTACGCAGTTCGATCAGAGGTATTGCTAGCTCGGTAGCTGTGTCGCGGATATTTTTATCCGCTGGACTACCTGCAACCAGCGCGGCAGTGCTCACCTGCCACCTCCAAAATTCTGGAAGCCACCACCACCAGGACCGCCACCGCCAGGACCGCCGCCGCCAGGACCACCACCACCAGGACCGCCAACGCCAGGAATTCGGACGGTGGGCGCAGCTTCTGCAGCGGCTGCCTGAGTCTGAATAATGCCTGCCACAACTTTCTCTCCAGTTTGCAGACCGGAGAGTATTTCTGCGGCAATACGGCTAGAAACACCTACAGTAACGGCACGTTCCTCTTGGCTACCGTCTTCAGCAACCACTTTAACTGTGGCTTGCCGTGGCAAGCCCGTCCCACCGCCACGAGGTCGATCTCCTGCTAAACCAGCACCACGACCTTGACCACCGCCGCCCGCTCCAGCAGGTCTACCACGACCCGCGCCTGCAGGCGGCCCACCAGCAGCCACATCTGCGCCGGCAACCGCAGGAGTACCACCAGGTCCACGTCGACCAGCACCTCCTGCATTTTGAAATGTTAATGCACCCAGTGGCACCGTGAGCACATCTTGTGCAGCTGATGTTATGAAATATACCTGCGCTGTCATTTCCGACAACAAGGAACCATCGGTGTTTTCAATGTCAAACAAGCCAGTGTAGAGCACAACATTGTTAGTAACAGTAGGCGTGGGCAGTATTTGGCGCAATTTGCCATACCAGCGCCGTGCACCACCCCCGAGTGTAGTGAAATACACATCCATACCAGTAACTATGCTGCCGATATCTGCTTCGCTGATATCCGCTTCGACAGTCATCGTACCCAAATCTGCAATACGCAGAATAGTGGGAGATTGTTGTGAAGCATTGAGAGTACGACCTTCTATCATGTCGATGGACACCACCGTACCTGCAGCAGGTGCAAACAACTTGCTGAATTCAAGTTGGGTTTCATCACTTTCTAAACTGGCTCGGCTTTGTTCAATCTGTTTTTGCAATTGAATCAAACTGGATTCTGCCGCAGCCAGACTGTTCACTGAATTGTCAAATTCCAACTGACTGCTGGCGTTTTCCGCTCGTAAACGTTCTTGGCGGGCAGCATTTGATTTTGCCAATTCAAGCGCAGCAGAACGCGCGGCCAATTGTGCTTCCTGTGACGCAATACTGGCCCGACTGCCTTGCACTTTTGCTTCCTGCACTCTGGCATCAATTTCTACCAGTAGTTGCCCTACTTCAACAACATCACCTACTTCCACATGCAACTGTTGTAATTGTCCGGACACCTGGGCACCTACATCCACATAACGACTGGGTTTGAGTGTACCAGCGGAAGGGATAGTGTTTTCAATGCTGCCCATTTGTACTGTAGCGATGAGTGGTGCATCGGCAACTGCTGCTTGCTGGCCCTGTTGCCAGTACCAGTAGCCACCACTCAACAACACCACAAGGGCGGCGCCTATCAAGGCACGATTACGGTTCTTACTGTTGTTTTTACTATGGCGCTTTAATTCTGGTGCCAAGCCAATTTCTGTATTTTCCATTTCTCATCTCACTCGAAATTTTTCTGCAGTAAAAATTGTATCGTTCATTATCTGCAACTAGTACTTACACAACGATCAGTTGGTAAGTTGGTAAGTTGGTAAGTTGGTAAGTTGGTAAGTTGGTTGACTATGGTGTTGAACTTTTTCTTTGTAGAAAACTAACAATTGTTGAACATTATCCAGTTAATAAAGAAAAGAATATGAAATCACTTTGCACTAGCGCGGCTGTCCTGCCTGGCTTATCCAACAGCAGCAGGTTTGACTGGAAAGGTGTTATTACGCACCAACTGGACAAGCTCGGTATAGCCCCCGATACCAACCCCATCAATTAAAATTTGCGGCACCGTGCTGCGACCAGCAGCCTGTTTTACCATCGTGGCAAACTGCGCCTGATCATGGGTGACATCTACCTCCTGAAAGTTTAAGCCCAGTTTGGTCAGTAACTGCTTGGCCCCATGGCAATAACTACACCAGTCTTTGGTATAAATGATTATATCGGTCATCGATTTGGCTCAAAGTCTGTTAAAAAATTTGAATAATTTTCGCAAAATTTTAGTTGTTGGAAATGCGAATCAAGCTGTCTAAAGTCTGTCTGGCTTTGCCGCTATCAATGGCAGTAGCGGCGATAGCAACGCCCTCGCGTAAGTCTTGTACTCGTCCGGCAATTATCAAAGCGGCAGCAGCGCCAAATAACACGATATCACGATAGGCATCTTGCTGACCGGCCAACAGTGCTTGCAGGCGACCTGCATTGTAGACACTGTCACCACCTTGAAGATTAACCAGCGTGGTGGTTACCAGACCGGCATCTGCAGGAGAGACTGTAGTTTCATGCACTGTGCTGCCTTCTACCACGCACACATGATTACTGCCGAGTGTGCTCAGTTCGTCTAGGCCACCAGCACCATGCACAACCCAGGCGCGTTCACAGCCGAGCCTGGCCAATACTTCTGCAAGAGGTCTAACCCACTCTCTGGCATAAACGCCCAGTAGATAACGTTTAACTCCCGCTGGGTTACACAATGGTCCCAATAAATTGAAGATGGTGCGAACTCCGAGTTCAGCGCGGACCGAGCCCACATATTTGAATGATTCATGATGGCGTGGCGCGAGCATGAAACCAATGTTGGCCTCATTAAGACAGCGCTCAATGGAGGAGAACTCTGCGTTAATGTTTATTCCCAGCGCGGTTTGCACATCAGCAGTACCGGATTTAGAAGACACAGCACGATTGCCATGTTTGGCCACAGGTACACCGCAAGCAGCGGTGACAAGGGCGGTGGCTGTGGAAATATTGAGCGTGCCAACACCATCACCACCAGTCCCGACAATGTCCATGGCATGTGCAGGGGCCTTGATGGCAAGAGCCTTACTGCGAATGACATCCACTGCGCCGCAGATCTCATCAATGGTTTCACCGCGCATGCGCAGAGCAATTAAAAATGCGGCAATTTGTGCAGGGCTTGCCTGCCCACTCATGATGATACTAAAAGCTTGCTGGGCTTCGGTGAAAGACAGCGACGCTTTGGCAACAACTTTCGACAACAGTGGCTGCAGAGCAATAAGGGTTTCGGCCATATTCAGTTCTTGTACATTTCGACGGCTAATAAAGTGTTTTGCATTAATGAAGCAATGGTCATAGGTCCCACGCCACCCGGCACTGGTGTGATGAAACTGCATTTGTCTTTAACGTTGGCAAAGTCCACATCACCACACAAACGCCAACCCTTAGCATTAGTGGCATCAGGCACGCGAGTAGTGCCAACATCAATCACCACAGCACCCTCTTTAACCATGTCGGCAGTAACAAACTCAGGTTTGCCCATCGCAACAATCAGGATATCCGCACTTGCACAAATTTCTTTCATATTTTTAGTCCGGCTATGGACCAGCGTAACCGTGGCGTTGCCTGGATTGGTATTGCGCGACATCAACACCGACATGGGTGTACCCACTATATTGCTGCGGCCCACTACAACACAGTGTTTGCCTGCTGTTTCAACATTGTTGCGCTTGAGTAATTCCATAATGCCGTTGGGTGTGGCGGAAATATACGTGGGCAAACCCAGCAACATTCTGCCAAGATTTTCCGGATGAAAACCGTCTACATCTTTGCGTGCGTTGATGGCTTCGGTAACTTTGTCTTCGTTGATATGTTTAGGCAGAGGTACCTGAACAATGAAACCGTCTATGTTGTCATCGTTATTAAGCTGCTCCACTTTTGCCAACAGTTCAGCTTCTGTAGTGGTGTCAGGCAGCGTGATTAAGGTCGAATCAAAACCCACTTGTTTGCAGGCCAGCACTTTATTGTTTACATAGGTATGACTGCCGCCATCATCTCCCACGATAACTGCAGCAAGATGCGGCACTTTGCCACCTCTGGCTTTAATAGCGCGAACTTTCTCGGCTATTTCTTGCTTAAGTTGCTCCGACGTAGCTTTGCCATCCAATAACTTCATGATTGCCTCTTGGGGGGGGATAGTAATTGGGTGGGTATTCTACCGAAGATAGCAGCATGCGCCACCTTGGCTTTGAGCAGAATTTGGCGTTCTAAATACGACTCATGGCGTCGATGAGGATGCCTTCAGTCAAAATTTGCGGCAATTTTTCTGCCGGTTTTAACGCATCTGCAGGGAACATCAAATATAAGGGCACACCACTGGTTTCATATTGCTTGAGCACGGCGGTGATTTCCGGATCATTGTTGGTCCAGTCGCCTTTAAGATAAATAATTCCTTTTTCTGCCATAGCAACGGTAACTTCATCTGTGCTCAAGGCGATGCGTTCATTCACTAGACACGTGATACACCAAGCCGCTGTCATGTTCACAAAAACTGGTTTGCCTTCGGCACGTAATGTTGCAAGTCTGGCAGCGCTGTACACTTCATAATTTTCACTGGAGCCTACTTCAGTGCTGACTGTACGCGCTACAAGTAAGGGTGAACGCAAGACGCTGAAACTCGCGGCAAGACACAGCAAGATCAGCAGCATACTGGCATGGCGCCAGAATCCTGCATGGCTATGACGGTACTGATACAGCCAGGCAGCGAACGCCAACAACACACAGGCCGCAATAACCAGTGCCATAGCATCAATACTAGTTTGCTGCCCCAGCACCCACAACAACCACACTACCGTGGCATACAGAGGAAACGCCAATATCTGTTTGAAGGTCAGCATCCAGGCCCCTGGCCGCGGCATCAAACGCGCTAGCGCAGGCACAAAACTCAACACCAGAAACGGCAAGGCCATGCCAAAACCAAGCGCGAAAAATACAGTGAGCGCAACAGGCATGGACTGCGTAAATGCAAAGCCCAATGCTGCGCCCATAAAAGGTGCGGTGCAGGGACTGGCCACCACACTAGCCAAAACTCCCGTGAAAAACGAACCGCTATAGCCATCTTTTTCTTGCAACTGGCCACCCACTCCCATGATGGACGTGCCAAATTCAACTACTCCCGACATCGACAAACCCATCACAAAAAATAAAAACACCAGTGCGCCAACAAACCAGGGTTTCTGTAGATGAAAGCCCCACCCAATCGCGGCGCCGCTTGCTTGCAATGTCAGCAGCACCACTGCCAGGCTTAGAAACGCCAGAATCACGCCCGCAGCATAAGCGAGTCCATGTAAGCGTTGCTCACGCAAGGAAGTGTCACCTCTGACCGCCAGACTCAACACTTTTAAGGACAATATGGGAAACACACACGGCATCAAGTTGAGGATAACGCCGCCCAACAGTGCAAACAGAAATACTGTGGCGATGGGCATAGCACTATTTTTAATTTCTGAGTCGGCACCAGCAGTTGCTGCCAACACACCCCCTAATTGCACGGCATTAACCCCAGACGGTTGCGCTGCAACCTGATAAGCCAGTTTTTTGCCGCCAGCATCGGTGACCAGCAGTAAACCGCCAACACGTTGGGGTGGTTCGCGCTCTACACGTCGATGAAAGTTTTGCTTTAATTGCAGACTGGAAAGTTGAGAAGTGATTTGTTGCTCGGCGTTGTAATCGAAAATGCGATGTTCATCCGGAATAAAAGTAACAGCACTGGCACCCTCAAAAATATTCTCAGTGGCTTGTACCAATACTTCAATGGCGCCGGCAGCGATGGAAAAACTGGCATCGAGTGTTATATCAGCGCGAGGTTGGAAAGCACGCGTTTGAGCGAACCCATATTGCCAACTAGAGTCAAGAACAGCGAGAGACTGCGCGTCTACTGGCACAGTCAAATTAAGCTTGGCACCGGATGGAATGCAGATTTCTTCACATTCCAGCCACACAACATCGGCGCTCACCGTAAGTGAAGCTGCAGAAAAATCGGCAGGAACACTCAGTGGAACCAATAAAAAAACTTCACCGGTATAACCAAAATCCACCAGTTCGGCAGGCAACTCAAAACGTTCCGGTGTTGGCCATACGATCGCACCTGCAGTTACTCCGGCAGGCAGCTGCCAAGTGATTTCGGTAGGCTTGCCGGCATCTCCTGGGTTGATCCAGTAGGTATGCCAATTTTGAATATGATCTAACCGCAGTGCCGTCCACAATATTTCACCCGGCACAGCAGTAGTGGTTTCTGCGATTAACTGGGCATCCACATGTTCACCGTCTACTGGCTGCGCGAATACCGCGTGCAGCACAGTACAACTCAACATGAGACTGCATAAGGCAGAACATAATTTAGGCATTTATCCACTCCACCAAAATCTGATTCACAGTGTTGGGTTGCTCCAGCGTACTCATGTGCCCAGCATTGGCAATAATTCTGAGCTCCGAGTTATGCAAATATTGCTGCATGTCTTGATGCTGACTTACCGGACTCCAGCTATCAGCATCACCACACAGCAACCAGACTTTTTGCTTGATACGAGCAAGATACGGGGTTTGATCCTGTCTCGCTAGCATGGCGCACACTTGCGCACGGTAATCTGCAATGCTGTTGCGCAGAATCATCGCAGTAATAGTTGCGATTAACTCACCATCGGCATGCCGCGCGGGATGCAACATCGGCTTTATCCAAGCATCAGCGACCGCCTGTAATCCGTCACGTTCGGCCGCGGCCAGCAACACTCCACGTAGTTCCGCTTCACCGCTGCGTACGCCATGAACTCCCGTATCCATGACCAAAAAGCGCTCTATCGAATTGCCTGCTAATTCCATCAATTCGAACGCTACTCGCCCACCCATGGAATGACCCACCACTGAAAATCGCTCCGGAGCATCAACTAGCACTGCTTCCGCCATCTTGCGCAATGATGTGAAGCCGCGCAACAGTGGAATCCTCACGTGGGCGTAAGGTTGCAGCGCTAGGCGTTGTGGTTCCCACACAGCAGCATCACAGGTCAGGCCGGGCAAGAGAAAAACACAAGGCTTGTTCATTTCAGAACTTCGGCTTTGGTCTCTTGCAAAATACCCGTAATCGCTGCGCGCTCTACCTTACTTAGATGAGGATATTCAGGTGCAGCAACTTGATTGAGCAAAACGGCTTTAATTTGTGCAAACAAATGGTTTTTTATCAACGGCGGCAACGCATCTAGTGCGGCAGAATAAATCAGGTAACTGAGTCGATATTTAAAAGTGTGGGTGTGTAAATCAAAGTCGCGCAAGGAGCGTCCTTCACTATCTTTTAGCCCCAATTGCTGAAAGTAATCAGTAAAGCCTGAACTGCCTTCTACTACATCGCCCAGCGCAGTTTCATGCGCCATAAACAGGGCATCAAGCAAAGGGCGAGTAAGCGCATCTAATGTTGCCTGATCAGGCAAAGGGGTTGTTTGCAGCAAAGTCAGGCTGTCATAGTTAAGCCTGGTGATACGATTTTGCACTTCAATCTGATGCTCCAAAACTAACAAGGCAACAATGTCACTGGTGGAGCGCGGGTAAAGATTGAGGTCAACAAGCGCGTTCAAGTTCTTTTGATTGCTGGTGGCACTTAGCTGTAAATCTCTCAACACGGCAACATCACTAATAATGAGATTGCCTCGGTGTAATTGCGCCCCACTTGTTCCCGTCACATACCAGCCGCCCCAGCGGTGATCCAAAGGCGTTTCGGTATCCGTCAATTCGCTCAGTTCATGCGATACCAAATTGCCATCCGGCCCTGCCAACACGGAACTGAGCATAAACCTGGGCACTCCGCCGCCCGTCAACGAATACGAATCATGACAGCGTAAACAGCGTGAGGTCTCCTGCTCGAATCTTGGATCGGCCGCTGGCTGTTGCGAAAAATCGAAAAATACCGGACCTAGTTGTGCATCCATCGCACCAATTTCCAGCGAACTGCTGCCGGGCACATAGCCAACATAAACTTCATCATTAAAAAACAGAGAGCGCGGCGTCTGCGGCGAAATAAAACGTTGCTTGAGACTGGTTTTGGAAAAGACCAACACCTGCGAAGAGGGATCAATATCAAGTGCGGCCAGCAGCGCGTCAAGATAACCCCGGCCTTGGTCATCGAAGTTCAACACTTTGCCTTGCGCGGCCAACCCCTGCATTACTGTGCTGAAGTGATCCTGTGGCGGTACTTTGCCATAACCTATGTGGGGATATTCTTTATCGTAAGGAAATTGCGCGAGGGCATCTTTTCCTAAAAGGGCAAAAGACAACAGTAGAACCAGTTTTATCAGGATAATTGTACGCATAGTGGGGACATTATAAGGCACTATTGAACAGAGGATAATTGATGTTTTTTTCACAATAAACACACAAACTTCTGCGGTTTTCCTCGTTTATCAAAGCTGGTAGACTGCCCCGCCTTTCGGCGAGAGCCCCTTAATTCCATTAAAACCGCTCTTTGCTTACATCCACTCCAAAGTTTTATTAAGGAACCGCTTGCCATGACTCATTTGTCCGACATCGAAATTGCCCAGGCTGCCACTGCCCGCCCGATCGCAGAAATTGCCGCTAAACTTGATATTCCTACCAGCGCTCTTCGGCATTTCGGCCACGACAAGGCCAAGCTCACCTTCGAATTTATCAAAGCCCAGCAAGCCAAGAAGAACGGCAAACTTATCTTAGTTACTGCCATTTCCCCCACCCCTGCCGGCGAAGGTAAAACCACCACGACAGTAGGACTTGGCGATGCCTTTGCCCGCATCGGCAAAAAAGCAGCTATCTGTTTGCGCGAACCGAGCCTAGGCCCTTGTTTTGGTATGAAGGGTGGTGCCGCTGGTGGTGGTTATGCACAAGTAATTCCGATGGAAGATATCAACTTGCATTTTACCGGCGACTTCCATGCTATTGGTGCAGCCCATAACCTGCTATCGGCCATGATCGACAACCACATCTACTGGTCTAACGAACTGCAAATTGATACCCGCCGCATCACTTGGCGCCGTGTGGTCGACATGAACGACCGTGCGCTGCGTGATATCACTCTGGCCTTGGGTGGCCCGGGCAATGGCTTTCCACGTTCAGGCGGTTTTGACATTACTGTGGCATCCGAAGTAATGGCCATTTTTTGTCTGGCTACCGACCTTAAAGACCTGCAAGCACGCTTGGCTAAAATCGTAATTGGTACTACCCGCGACGGCAAAATGATTACTGCCAAAGACATCAAAGCTGATGGCGCAATGACGGCATTGCTCAAAGATGCCCTGCAACCCAACATCGTACAAAGCCTAGAAGGAACCCCAGCGTTTATTCACGGCGGACCTTTTGCCAATATTGCCCACGGTTGCAACTCGGTGATGGCAACCACTACCGCATTGAAACTGGCCGATTATGTTGTAACAGAAGCTGGTTTTGGTGCCGATCTGGGCGCCGAAAAATTTATGGACATCAAATGTCGTAAAACCGGTTTACAACCAGATGCCATTGCGATTGTCGCCACCATTCGCGCCCTGAAAATGCACGGTGGGGTGGCAAAGGATCAGCTCAAGAGTGAAAACATCGAGGCATTGAGAACCGGCTTCAAGAATCTGGAGCGGCATTTACAAAATCTCGCCAAATTTGGCGTACCGGCAGTTGTTGCCGTCAATAAATTCATCAACGACACACCGGCCGAAATAGAGGCTCTGCGACAACTCTGTAACGGCGTGGGCGTAAAAATGATCCTGTGCACCCATTGGTCCGATGGTGGCGCAGGCACAGAAGAACTGGCGCGTGAAATTGTCGACATTGTTGAAAACCGCCCCGGCAAGTTCAAAATGCTTTATTCCGACACACAAACCCTATGGGAAAAAACCCGTACCATCGCGCGCGAAATTTACCGTGCTACCGACATTACAGCCGACACCAAGGTACGCAAGCAATTTGATGACTATCAAAAATTGTACCCAGGCTTCCCTATTTGCATAGCCAAAACCCAATACAGTTTCACCACCGATGCAGCAAAATATGGCGCACCGGACAATCACGTGGTTACCATCCGCGAGTTACGACTTTCTGCAGGTGCCGAATTTATAATAGCGGTGTGTGGTGACATTATGATCATGCCTGGATTACCCGTGAAACCAGCCGCTGAATCCATCTTTGTCAACGATAAAGGCCAGGTAGAAGGCCTGTTTTAACCCTGCACGAAATTTGTCCTATTGCTGGTGAGCGGCTATAAGCACTCCAATAAAAATGGCTCCCGCGGGAGCCATTTTTGTAATCTTTAAAGCTTAGGCCCCCGCTAGTCGAGGAACATCATAAGCATCAATCTCCGAATCCTGGACCTTGGCAGCTCGCTGGCATGTAGGGGCTGCTAGGCTGGATATCCTCATCAACTATCCAGTAGGAAGTACACAACCAGGTAAGAGACCCGTTAGCTTCTAATGTAGGGGTCAACCGAATACTGAGTTCCTCACCTTCAGGTAAACCCAATTCCTCCACGTTGCCGTAGATCTCTATCGACCCATTCCATTCGGCGACTCTGACCATACCAGTAGTTATGGCAGGTATAGTGACCTCCCATCCAGTCTCCAAGAACTCGGGAAGACGGCCATTAACAATGACAAATTCGGTAACCATTTGTTTGCCCACAGATGCGGCCAAGATCAGTTCAGAGGCT
>CAIMTR010000038.1 GCA_903844415.1 uncultured Gammaproteobacteria bacterium | reverse complement strand
ATTAAAAGTTTGCTGATTTTTGGGTTGAAGAAGAACAGCCTTAGTTTCACCACTTGGTGAAAATGTCCAATTTCCTGCAGGAACCGCAGGTGCGTAATATTGACTAGATGGACTGCCAACAGCAGGGTTTGAACCGTGAGTAAAAGTTCGTGAACCAGTAAATATGGTTACGCCACTTCCATTCTGTGTTATGGTGTTGCCTAAAGTTCCTGTCTGAGCACCTCTGTCCCAACCAGTAAAAGTTCCATCTTCAAAACCAGTGTTGGGGATAGTGGCTGCTTGGGCAGGAGCCGAAAAACCAAAAATGGACAAAAACAGAAAGAATACTGCCGGAATCGCCATGATGGCTGCTGACCTATTTACACGACGTCGCCGCATTGCTGAATACACAACTGCTACAATAGGAAATGCCCGACTTTTGCGGAAATTCAAGACTTACCCCTCTCTGAATTCCAGTAGTCATATTATGACATAGCAGTTGAATTTGCGGCGGAAAAAATAATGTAGGGTTAATCGGAGGATAAAATGGCTGGTGCTGGTGTAAGAGTTTTTCAACCTGGTGAGGTGTTGTCATCTACTCAGGTAAACACATATTTAATGGATCAAGCAGTCTGCCGCTTTGCAAATGCAGCGGCAAGAGATGCAGCATTCGGTGGAGCTGGTCAGCCAACACTGTCCGAAGGTCGTGTTTGTTACCTTGACTCAACAAATATTCTTCAGTACTATAGCGGCTCGTCATGGGTGGGTATTTCAGCCGAAGCCATTACTGGGCAAATTTTGGCAAAAGGTGATCTCATAATCGGCACTGCTCCGACCACAGCTGGCAGAGCGGCCGTAGGGGTAGATGGGTACTTTCTAACCGCAGATTCAACTACAGCCACTGGTGTGGCTTGGTCAGCTGCGCCAATTGCCGATGGCTCAGTGACTCAAGCAAAACTTGCTACAGGAACTCCGCAGGCTGGCTTTAGGTCTGTACAAAATGCGGCGACAATTACTTCAAACAACTACACAATCCAATTATCTGATTTAGGTAAACTTGTAGAAATAAGTAATGCGACTGCATGCACATTGACAGTTCCAACTAATGCTTCTGTTGCATTTTCTATTGGTGACCGCATAGATATTTTACAGATTGGAGCCGGGCAAGTAACGGTAACACCAGTCTCTGGGACAGTGACAATCAATGGATACGACGGGGGCTTGAAACTCAACGGTCAATGGGCATCGGCGACATTAGTAAAACGTGCCACTAACACATGGGTGGCTATTGGTAATCTAACAACATGATACTTGGCATACAGGCTGCTCTTACTAAATTAAAAGCGTTCACTGATAGTTTTACAAGAACCGATAACCCTTCAACACTCCAAGACACAGGAACAAAAAGTTGGAAAAACACGAGAGGGACTTGGGCTATTTTATCCAACAAAGCATCAACAGCAACCGCGCCTGCAACTTACCCTTTGGCTTCAATCAATACTGGTTCTACATACGCAACTGCAAAAATTGGGTATGGCACTGCTAATCAATTTGGGTGGGGTCTTGCATTCTGGGTAGCAGATCAAAATAACTGGTATGCATCAGTAACCGACAAAGATTCATACTCAACATCGTATTCGTATACCGCCTACGCATGTAACAGTTGTGGCGGAGGTGTTACTTGTTCTGGTTACCCTGATTGTGGGTGTGCTGGAGCAGGTTGCTTATGTAGTTATTACAGCCCGTGTTCTGGCACTGGCAGTTGTGGTGCTGGTCCTGCTTGTAATGGTCAAGGCGCTGGCGGTTCTTGCCAGAATCCATGCGGGGGTGGTTGTTATTTTGTCAACAATGGCAATAACACACAATGCGAAGGCAATAATGGATATGGAGTTGGTGGTTATGCATACACTGTCTCAGGTAGTACAACAAACTATAGATATTGGGTAAGAACAATAAAAAGTTTAGCTGGGTCTGTCACTACAGTTAATAGCCAGCAAATATTAGACACAACAGACGGTAGTAGATATTTTGATTACGTCCAAGTCGCCACAAGTACTCCATCATCCGAATATGTGCGAATTCAAACTGTCCTTAACGGAAGTGCTTCTGTGTTCCATGATGTAAATTTATCAGTAGCCGCTAAGGCAAAAGCATTTGGTATTGTTCTTTGGCCTGTAACGACTGGAACACAAGCTACTACCGTAGATGACTTTGT
>CAIMTR010000037.1 GCA_903844415.1 uncultured Gammaproteobacteria bacterium | reverse complement strand
TGCTGCAGAAGCTAATGATGAGTTGATGGACAAATATCTGGAAGGAGTCGCTTTAACTGAAATTGAAATAAAGTTTGGTCTACGTGCTCGCACTCTGGCCAGCGAAATTGTGCCTACACTTTGTGGTTCTGCTTTTAAGAACAAAGGTGTGCAGGCAATGCTCGATGCAGTCGTGGAATACCTACCTTCACCTACAGAGGTGAAAGCTATAGAAGGTATTTTGGATGATGGAGTTACTGTCGCTACACGTTCTGCTGATGAGAACGAGCCCTTTGCTGCCCTTGCGTTTAAGATTGCCACCGATCCATTTGTAGGTACTCTGACTTTTTTTCGTGTTTATTCCGGCAAATTGAGTACAGGTGATTCTGTGTTCAATCCAGTTAAAGATCGAAAGGATAGAGTTGGTCGAATGGTACAGATGCACGCCAACACAAGAGAGGAAATCAGAGAAGTTTTTGCGGGTGATATTGCGGCAGCTATAGGCCTAAAAGATGCCACTACGGGTGATACATTATGTGCTATCAACAACAAAATAACTCTCGAAAAGATGGATTTTCCTGAGCCAGTTATTTCTGTTGCAGTAGAGCCTAGAACCAAAGCTGATCAAGAAAAAATGGGTATTGCCCTGAGTAGATTGGCTCAGGAAGATCCATCTTTTCGTGTGCATACTGATGAGGAGTCTGGTCAGACAATCATTCGTGGAATGGGAGAGTTACATCTCGATATTATTGTTGATCGAATGCGGCGTGAATTTCACGTCGAAGCCAACATCGGTAAGCCTCAGGTCGCCTATCGGGAAACAATCCGTAAAAAAGTAGAAATTGAAGGCAAGCATGTCAAACAGTCTGGTGGTCGTGGTCAATATGGTCATGTCTGGTTACGTTTGGAGCCGCTCCCTGCAGATTCAGAATATGAATTTGTGAATGAAGTGGTAGGAGGGGCTGTCCCCAAAGAATATATATCAGCTGTCGATAAGGGCGTGCAGGAGCAATTAAAAAATGGCTGTCTTGCTGGTTATCCTTTATTAGCAATGAAAGTAACAATATTTGATGGTTCTTATCATGATGTGGACTCCAGTGAAATGGCTTTCAAGATCGCTGGTTCAATGGCTCTTAAAAAGGGAGCTTTGCTTGCTGATCCCGCGTTGCTTGAGCCGATAATGAAAGTGGAAGTAGTCACCCCTGAAGAATACATGGGTGACATTATGGGTGATTTGAACCGACGACGGGGCATAGTACTTGGTATGGAGGATATTATTTCAGGCAAAATTGTCACGGCTGAAGTGCCACTGGCTGAGATGTTTGGTTATTCCACAGTGGTGCGTTCTGCCTCTCAGGGTAGAGCTACATTTACAATGGAATTCAACAAATATGCTGAAGTGCCGGGCAACATAGCTGATGGTGTTATCGGCAAGAGTAAATAAGTTCTAATTTAATTAAGATAAAAATTCAAAATTTTAAAAAATTTGACTGGGAGTGAAAATAACCTCAGACAAAACTTAACAGGAGGCATTCGATGGCGAAGGAAAAATTTGAGCGTAAGAAGTTGCATGTAAACGTAGGAACTATTGGTCATGTTGACCATGGTAAGACGACGTTGACTGCGGCATTGACACGTGTGTGTGCAGAAGCTTTTGGTGGCACTTTCCGTGCTTTTGATCAGATTGACAATGCGCCGGAAGAAAGAGAGCGTGGCATCACGATTTCCACCTCGCACGTTGAGTATAATTCTTCCAAGCGTCACTATGCGCATGTTGACTGTCCTGGTCACGCTGACTATGTAAAGAACATGATCACGGGAGCGGCGCAGATGGATGGCGCTATTCTGGTGTGTTCAGCAGCGGATGGTCCGATGCCGCAGACTCGCGAACATATATTGTTGTCGCGTCAGGTAGGGGTTCCCTACATTGTTGTATTCATGAATAAAGCGGACATGGTAGATGACGCTGAATTGCTGGAGCTAGTTGAGATGGAAATTCGCGAATTGCTGGCTCAGTACGAATTTCCCGGTGACGACACGCCGATCATTGTGGGTTCTGCGCTGATGGCGTTGGAAGGTCGTGATGATAATGGTATGGGTACCAGTGCGGTGCTTAAGTTGGTTGAAACCCTTGATAGTTATATTCCTGAGCCTATCCGTGATGTTGAGAAGCCATTTTTGCTGCCAATCGAAGATGTATTTTCGATTTCAGGGCGTGGAACTGTAGTAACAGGTCGTATTGAGCGCGGGATAGTTCGCATTGGAGAGGAGATTGAGATAATTGGTCTGGTTCCTACGCTGAAAACTACTTGCACGGGCGTAGAGATGTTCCGCAAGCTTCTTGATGAGGGCAGGGCGGGTGAGAATGTGGGCGTATTGCTGCGTGGAACCAAGCGTGAAGAGGTTCAGCGTGGTCAGGTACTGGCGAAGCCGGGTTCGATTAAGCCGCACACTAAATTTGAATCAGAAGTGTATATATTGAGCAAGGAAGAGGGTGGTCGTCATACGCCATTCTTCAAAGGTTACCGGCCACAGTTTTACTTCCGTACTACAGACGTTACAGGTGCTGTGACGCTGCCGGAAGGTGTGGAGATGGTAATGCCTGGCGACAACATCAAGATGGTGGTTGAGTTGATTGCGCCTATTGCGATGGATGAAGGTCTGCGTTTTGCAATCCGTGAAGGTGGCAGAACGGTAGGGGCTGGAGTAGTTGCGAAAGTTATAGAGTAAAGCACGCTGGAATAGCGTTAAACCGGGACCTCAATGAGGCCTCGGTTTGTTCTGTTTTGATACGGTTATTAGTTGTTAGAAGTATGTACTTGTCAGTTGTTGTAAAGATGAACGGGAATGCTACAGGCCAGTAGCTCAATTGGCAGAGCGGCGGTCTCCAAAACCGCAGGTTGGGGGTTCGATTCCCTCCTGGCCTGCCAACTGGCAGGTGTTGTTAGCGTGGGTATACGCAGGTAAAAAGGACAAGTTGAGATATATTCGGTTTGCCAACATGAGTTGATTTTTTGCAAGCGTGTAAATGTAAAATAAGTAGTAAGGTTGGTGGTTCTATCTGCCAGTGAAGTAGTTGTAGCGATATATGTGCATCATATGAATGACAAAGTTAATTCTGTAGACGCCAAACTTGATCCGTTCAAGTGGTTAATTGTGTCGGTTATCATAGTTGTAGGAGTCTATTGCAATAATTATTTTGCGGCAGAATCTGCTTTATATCGTGTATTTGGTCTATTGATGCTTGCTGCTGTAGCTGGCTGGTTAGCGGCACAAACAATTAAAGGAAAAGCTTTTATACAGTTAGGGTATGAAGCCAAAACTGAGATTCGCAAAGTAGTATGGCCGACAAGACAAGAAACAACGCATACAACTTTGATAGTGGTAGTAGTTGTAGTCATTCTTGCGGTTATACTTTGGGCGTTGGACTCAAGTGTAAGTTGGATAATAGCCAAGTTAATTGGTGTTTAAAAGTATCAAAATCTGAGTGATCTGTCAGATAAACTTCGTACAGTTTAAATTGATGTAACCAACTGTTCGGACTAATAAATATGCGAGTGAACACGACAAAATTTTCTTGTAAAAACGGAATAAAGTAAGGGTCAGCTA
>CAIMTR010000036.1 GCA_903844415.1 uncultured Gammaproteobacteria bacterium | reverse complement strand
GCGGCTTCTACGTTGATGGAGTAGGCCTGTTCAAAATTATCAATTAGGGTAGCGGCCAGATGGATCACTAAATCCGGCGTGGTCGCTTTAATGACTGATTTAACTTGCTCTCGATTGCTTACATCTAGGTTGATGTAGTCTGGTCCATGATGTGTGTGACTGGTAAGCAGAATCTGTGTTTTAACTGACTGCTGTTTAAGAAGAGAAACAAGCGCCTGACCAAGTGCTCCTCTAGCGCCAGTCACTAATACTCTTTTCATTCACCTAGTCCTAGTTTGATGCTGAGTTGGGCAAAATTTTCGTCTGCATATTCGTAATCATCAGGACGACCGATATCAAGCCAATAACCTGTAAATGGTCGGATATCAACATTTTGTTTTTGATTGAGTCGATCTCGCATCAAGTCATCAAAGCCGTATTTTTTACCCGGTGTGAGTGCTGCAATTACTGAGCGTTTGATGCAGTAAATGCCCATGCTTACGTCAAAATCAATGACAGGTTTTTCCTGAAAACCACTGAGTCGTGAGTATGGATCGACCTCTAACACGCCAAAATCCACCTTTACTTGGCGGCGAAATGCAGACACGGATACTTCACTGCCTGCTTGGATGTGAGCGGCATAAAATGCCTGATAATCAAGATCACACAAAATGTCGCCGTTCATGACTAGGAAGTTTTCGGGTAAATCTTCAATTAAGGTTAAGGGACCAATAGTGCTAAGTTCACCTTCTTCTAGCGAATAATCAAGTTTGATACCGAGATGATTTCCATCTCCAAAATAGGCCCTTATGAGACGCGACAAATGATTAACGGCGAGTGTAACGTGGGTAAAACCTGCCCGCTGTAATTGCATGATGATGATTTCGAGAATGGAATATTTTCCACCCAGTGGCACCAATGGTTTGGGGATGAGGGTTGTATAAGGGCGTAGGCGAGTGCCTTTACCTCCAGCAAGAATTATTGCGCGCATAGTTCTCGACTTCTTTTCAGATAACATATTGCATTAAGTTATATTTCAACAGTTATATAGCCAGGCTTTATAACGTGCCAAATTTTCTGTTTGCCTGAACCAGGCAATGGTCGCACTCAAGCCAGCTTCTAGATTGTACTTGGGTCGCCAGTCTGTCAATGTCGTGATCAAGGTGTTGTCGCCAAGCAAACGCATGACTTCAGAAGCTTCTGGACGTAGGCGCTGCTCGTCGGTGAGTATAGTTGCCTGCGGATTAATTTGTTGAAGCAAAAATCGTGCAACATCGCCTATGCTATGTTCTTGTCCGGTTGCTATATTAATTTCTTTACCAACGGCTGCATCTGTTTGGGCTAGGGAGATAAAACCTGACACAGTATCAGCGACATAGTTGAAGTCGCGGGTGGGAGTAAGGCTGCCAAGTTGCAACTGGGTTGCGCCTAACAACAACTGCGTGATGATTGTAGGAATCACTGCACGCGCAGATTGGCGCGGGCCATAAGTATTGAAAGGCCGCACGATAACAACAGGTGTTGAGAAGGACCGATAGAAGGCTTCTGCCAGGCGGTCGGCACCAATTTTGGTTGCACTGTAGGGAGACTGCCCTTGGAAAGGATGTTTCTCGTCGATGGGAGTGTACTGTGCAGTGCCGTAGACTTCAGAAGTGGAGGTGATGAGCACCCGCTCACAACCAATTTTGCGGGCAGCTTGCAGTACATTCAATGTGCCTTTGATATTGGTGTCGACATAAGAATCGGGTGAATTGTAGGAAAAGGGAATAGCAATCAAAGCTGCTAGATGGAATACCACAGCGCAGTCCTGCATGGCTGCTTCTACCCCATTAGGATCGCGTATATCCCCACTTACCACGTCGAGATTACGCAGCACTTCTGGCGCGAGACTATCGAGCCAGCCCCAACTGTTGAAAGAGTTGTAATAAACAAAGGCACGTACATCACAGCCCTGGGCCAGCAACATCTCCACCAGATGGCTGCCGATAAAACCGTCTGCCCCGGTAACCAGAATTTTCTTGTTAGTTAATAACACTCTCTATCCTTCTGAATTATTAAACCTGCTACTGCGGCATCTTTGACATCGTATCTATCACGTTGCCAGAACTAGCCAACCTAGACAGCCCTATAATTTTAGTTGATGGGATTACCTGCATGTTGCATAAAAAAACTGTTACGGTCTATGGTAACCAAGATGACTTCACGGGTGACTTTGCCATTGGCGATAGTAAGGGGTAGCGCGACTCCAGCAGCACCATAACTCCAGATGGTACGAAAAAATCCGGCTAAGTTACTGACTGGCAGCTGGTCAACAGACTCGATGATGTCGCCCGGCTTTATACCAGCCCTAAAAGCTGGCCCATCGTGGTAAATCCCCACCACATAGATGGAACTATCTTGCTCTTCAACCATTAAACCAAGCCAGGAACGTAATTTGCCAGGTTTCTGACCGAACATACGCATGTTTTCAACATATGGCATCACCAGTTCGACTGGAATAAACAAATTGCCTGGTTCAATTTCGCTGGATGCGCCCCGTAAACCCAGCGCCAAAGAACCAATGCCAACTAATTTGCCAGCATCGTTTAACAAGGCAGCACCCGACCAGCGGTCATACAGGGGCAAAGTATAACAGGCAAGTTCTAGCAGATATTCCCAGCGTCCAGCGAATTCTTCCAAAGCATATAATTCAACACTAAAGGCTTTTTTGTCTCCGCTACCCAGAATACTGAGCTGATCACCAATTGCCACAGAAGCAATAGGAGCAGTATCGAGATAAGTTAAACCCAGACTTTGCAAAGGACGTAACAGAGCTAGGCCAGAATCATAATCATGAGCGAGCACCAGCGCCTCGGCAGTCTGACCTTTATTATTGGTTAACCATATCTCACTGGCTTCCATTACCACATAGCCAACAGTCAGTAACAATCCATCAGCTGTAACCTGTACGGCATGACCATTACGGGTAGTTCCCAACATTCCTGCAGTCATGGCACTGGCGGGCACCTTGCTGTGTACTGACATCAGTGCATCTTGTGGGGGGCGAATAAAGGGGAGAATACTGGCGGACATTGGCTGCAACTCAAGCTTAGCGTGTTTCTATTATAAAAGTTCTGGCGTTGGAAAACAGACCAGAGATCATGCTGATGGATTGTTTTTGTAACAATTGTATTTGCTTCAAGGTTGCAATGCG
>CAIMTR010000035.1 GCA_903844415.1 uncultured Gammaproteobacteria bacterium | reverse complement strand
TGTTACTGCTCGTCGTTACAGTTCAAAAGCTTCATAAAAAACCCGGTCTTAACCGGGTTTTTTATGCAAAATTGATTAGCAATCAAAGCCAATATTACTTGTTATGACACATCTTAATTGAAAGCAAAGCCTATACCGCAAAAGCCGGTTCTGCTTGTTCTATATTGAGTCGACTTTTTTCTTGTTGCTGAATATGCCACATACTGGCATACAAGCCCTGCCCAGCAAGCAAACTAGTGTGAGTTCCGCTTTCTACAATACGGCCCTTATCTAGCACTAGGATGCGATCAGCATCCACCACTGTTGACAGGCGATGTGCGATCACAAGACTAGTATGCCCTAAGGCCAACTCACGGATAGCTTCCAAAATTCCACGTTCAGTTTTACTATCGAGTGCAGAAGTAGCCTCATCAAATACCAAAATTGAAGGGTTTTTTAGAATTGTTCTGGCAATCGCAACCCGCTGTTTTTCACCGCCAGAAAGTTTAAGACCACGCTCCCCAACCATGGTTTGCGCACCCTCGGCTAGTTGGCTAATAAAGTCACCAAGCTGAGCTAAACGGATGGCCTCCCAAACAGCTGATGAACTCGCCTCGGGATTGCCATACTGTACGTTGTTGAAGATGGTATCGTTAAATAACACCGTGTCTTGCGGCACTATTCCTATTGCCCTACGCAGAGATAATATTTGCAAATTACGAACATCCACTCCGCCAACTTTTATAACACCAGCATTACAGTCATAAAACCGGAACAATAATTTTACCAGCGTGGATTTGCCCGAACCACTTGCACCTACTACTGCCACTTTTTCACCTGGCGCTATCTTAAAACTGATATCTGTAAGAATTTCGCGTTCGGCTGAATATCGAAAACTGATTTTATCGAATACCACTTCTAGCAATCCTGCTTGCAACTCAACAGCATTGCTTGCTTCATCAATGGTGGTTTTTTCGGCTAACAAATCAAACATTTTCTCGATGTTGGTTAATGCACCCTTTATTTCTCTATACACGAATCCTAAAAAATTAAGTGGAATGAACAGCTGCATCATAAACGTGTTGATCAAAACAAAATCACCCAGCGACATGGTATTTGTGGCAACACCACGAGCAGCAAGCCATAACATGGCAGTCATGGTAATTGCCACAATTGCTGCTTGGCCACCATTTAGAGCAAATAAACTGATCCTGCTGTTACGTTTGGCTTGTTCCCATGTGGCCAGTTCCCGGTCGTAATGATCTGCTTCATATTGTTCGTTGGTAAAATATTTAACTGTTTCATAATTGAGCAAACTATCAACAGCCCGATTGTTGGTTGCAGAATCAGCCTTATTCATATCACGCACAAACTGTGTTCTACGCTCGGTAGCTACCACCGAAAAAGTGCCATAACACATAACTGCAAAAAATATTATGCCTGCAAACGCCACCCCGTAATTTATGAAAAAGATACTGATTACTATCACCAGTTCAACTACTGTCGGGAGAATATTGAAAATCATAAATCGTAATAGAAAACTGATTCCGGAAGTGCCACGCTCTATATCGCGAGACAAAGCACCAGTACGACGATTGAGATGAAAATCCAGGTCAAGCGCATGTAGATGATTAAATGTTTGTAAACTGATACGACGGATGGTGCGTTCGGTCACGCGACCAAACATGGTGTCACGGATTTCATTGAACAACACATTCATGAAGCGCGCCAAACCGTAAGCGAGAATCAATGCGGTCGGAACAGCCATCATGACAGTCGTAGCTGCAATGTCAGGAGTATTTTCCAGACCCTCCACGATGTATTTTAGAAGAAATGGCAGGCTTATTGTGGCCGTCTTTCCCAGCGCCAAAAACCCAAAGGCCAGGGCAGTTCGTAGTCGGTGCTCTAACAAATAGGGCACAAGCATTCGTAATACATGCCATTTCATATCCATGCCGGAAATGTCGGTTGCCATTGGCTTGGGCATTGTGGAACCTCGGCTTAGTTAGGCAGCCCTTTGACGTGCCTGAAGGCAAATTCCGCAGAATTCTGTAGACGGTTTCTTACACTACTTTCAATCCCTTTACTGTCCAGACCACATTGCGCGAGCATGTCAGCGGCACGGCCATGCTCCAAAAATTCGTCTGGCAAACCGAGATTCAACACGGCTACTTTCAAATTCTGAGCGAGCAGAAATTCATTCACACCAGAACCAGCCCCACCATTGATCACATTTTCTTCGACTGTTACCAATAACGAATGTGATTGCGCCAATTTTTTTAGCAAATCTGTATCCAGTGGCTTTACAAACCGCATGTCCACCACAGTAGCATCAAGCTGATCTGCTGCAGCTAATGCTGTTTTCAACAAAGTACCGAATACTAACAATGCCGTGCCAGAACCTGACCTGACGACTAGAGCCTTGCCAATTTCAAGCATAGAAAAAGTATTATTTAAAACACACCCTGTTGCCTTGCCACGCGGATAACGCACAGCAGCAGGGCCAGCATAGTGATAACCAGTGTAGAGCATGTTGCGAGTTTCATTTTCGTCACTCGGTGTCATCACTAGCATGTTGGGTAGGCAGCGCAGGTAACTCAGATCGAAGCTACCCGCATGCGTCGGACCGTCTTCACCAACCAGACCCGCTCTATCGAGAGCAAACAACACATCCAGATTTTGTAAGGCCACGTCATGGATCAACTGGTCATAAGCACGTTGCATAAATGTGGAATATATCGCTACTACAGGCTTCAGACCTTCACAAGCCATGCCTGCCGCCAAGGTCACGGCATGTTGTTCTGCAATTCCCACATCAAAAAACTGGGTGGGAAATTGTTCTTCGAAGTCGCGCATCCCAGAGCCTTCTCCCATGGCAGGTGTAATGGCCATAAGCGCAGTATCAACCGTTGCCATTTCGCATAACCAGTCGCCAAAAATTTTGGAATAAGTCGGGGTAAGGTTCATGGCGGCGGGGATTTTCTCAGCTTGCGGAACGAGTTTATTCAATGCGTGCATGCCGTAAGGGTCATCTTCAGCTTGCTGAAATCCTTTACCCTTGCGGGTAACGACGTGCAACAAAAGTGGCCCTTTGAGATCTTTGATGTTGCGCAAAATTTCAACCATTCCGTGCATGTCGTGGCCATCAATCAGACCAATATAGTTAAATCCTAACTCTTCAAAAATGGTTGCAGGCGACACCATGCCCTTCATGTATTCCTCAGCGCGATGCGCTGCTTTCATCGCGGGCGGCAAGCCACGCAACACACGCATACTGCCTTCCCGCAGAAAATTGTACGGTTTACTTGCCCACATACGGGCAAAGTAACTGGACAGTCCACCCACATTACGCGAGATAGACATGTTGTTGTCGTTCAACACCACCAAGATGTCGCCCCCCAGTTCGCCAGCATGATTTAGGGCTTCAAAAGCCATGCCCGCAGTCATAGCGCCATCACCGATTACTGCGACAACCTTGCGATCATTCTGCTGTTTTTGGGCAGCTATCATCATTCCCAGGGCAGCACTAATGGAAGTGCTGGAATGCCCAACCCCAAACGTATCGTATGGACTTTCTTTGCGAGAATTAAAAGCAGCGAGGCCGCCTGCCTGTCGCATGGTCAACATAAGTTCGCGTCGTCCAGTAAGAATTTTGTGCGGATAACTTTGATGCCCCACATCCCATACCAAGCGGTCGTGCGGGGTATTGAATACAAAATGCAATGCAATTGTGAGTTCAACCACACCCAGCCCGGCCCCTAAATGACCACCGGTTTTACCAACACAATACAGCAGGTATTCACGCAATTGGCTGGCGAGCTCCGGCAGGAGTGAAACGTCCAGATTTCGCAAATCATGTGGACTGTTTACCGTATCAAGCAGCGGCGTTAAAGGTCGAGTTATGGGAATATTGTCAAACATGGGAATCAATAATACCGGTAGGAACACTTACAGTTGCAGGCGTACATTCTAGCGTAAAGGACATAAGCAGTCTGTGTTGATACTTTCATGATTTACGACTCACAACAAAGTGAGCCAACTCGCGCAAAGGATCGGCACAGGCAGAAAAATCCTGCAGTAATAATTCGGCTTGGGCAGCACACTGTTGCAAACGTGTTTTGGCCACCTGCATGCCGAGTATGGAAGGATAAGTGGGTTTGTTACGCAGTGCATCTTTGCCCTGTTGCTTACCACTGATACTACTGGCAGCTTCCACATCGAGAATATCGTCCTGAATCTGGAAAGCGAGACCCAGCAGATTTGCAAAGTCTCTTAATTTTTCCAATTGCGCTGGAGTTGCTATATTGGTGCTGAGCGCTCCTGTAACGACACTTGCAGTAATTAATGCACCAGTCTTACATACGTGCATTTTGCTTAGTGCTGTTTCATCAAGTGTAAGGCCGGTAGCCGCAATATCCAGTGCTTGACCCGCCACCATGCCCTGCCAACCACTGGCACGAGTAAGTTCAGTCAGCATCTGTAAGCGGATGCCATTCCCACATGCAAGTTGCTCTGCAGTGGTCAACAGTTCAAACGCGAGAGTTTGTAGAGCATCTCCAGCCAGTATGGCGGTCGCTTCACCATATACGACATGGCAAGTGGGCTTACCCCTGCGCAATACATCATTATCCATCGCAGGCAAGTCGT
>CAIMTR010000034.1 GCA_903844415.1 uncultured Gammaproteobacteria bacterium | reverse complement strand
TAGCAAAAGACACATGTATTGGGTAGTGACTCGTAGCTTCGCAATTAAAAAATTTAAGAATTAGCTTCGGAAGACAAATTTTTACCCGGGCCGTGAATCGAACCGAACGAACTATTAACCCCCCTACCCTCTGGCTGGAGATGACGGGGTCAATAACAAGCGCCATCGATCAAATATCAATTCCCACAATTTTTCGCATCGAAACTGTAAGCTCGACGCTATTGAACTTGAGTGTTGTTTGTATCGGTAGCGAGCTCAGTCTGCAAAGCCCCAAGCAGTGCGATGGTCGCCTCGCGACCTGCCGGTGGCGGTGCTCCACCAGCACCAGGCCCGGCTCTGGCTGGCGCCATAGCGGCATCAAGAACACTTTGTCCTGCTGCATCACGGATGGAAGCATCAGCGCCGCGGTCGAGCAGATGTTGAA
The DNA here is from genome assembly GCA_903844415.1 of uncultured Gammaproteobacteria bacterium. Taxonomy (GTDB): domain Bacteria; phylum Pseudomonadota; class Gammaproteobacteria; order Pseudomonadales; family Pseudohongiellaceae; genus CAILUG01. The sequence goes on along the minus strand of CAIMTR010000034.1, from coordinate 6,751 downwards.
CTACACGATCCCAGCCTAGTTCGGCTGCAGAAAAGAGAGCTGTTCTCCCTTCTTGGTCGCGGCCTTGAATATAGGCATCAAGAGTGGCTGTGTAAGTGTGGCTGTCAGTAACTCGGGCGTTGATGTCGGCGCCAGCGTCTAACAGCACATCGATGGTTTCAATTGCTCGAGCCTGGACATCGCCATCCTGCGGGCCAGCACCACCGCGTCCATTGCCGGTCATTCCTGCAGCCGCCATTAGCGGTGTAATCTGGAACACATTGGGGAGATCTACTTCCGCACCGTGCGCCAGCAGTGTTCGGATCGCTACATTGTCATAACTGAGTGTCGCAATCATTAAGGGCCCGGTGCCGCCGCGCACCATGTAGTCGGCGAAGCGGCCCCTACCGGGTCCATTGGGACGCATACGGGTGAGCTCGTGGTTAGCATCGGCGCCCATGTCTAGCAAACGCGTAACGACCTCCATCGCGTTGACTTTGCTTGGAGCACGCGGCACTACTGCAGCACCAAAGCCGCCGCCACGAGGCGCGAAGGAGTTCATGTCGACCGCAACGTAGAGCGGTGTACGGCCACTCATGTCCCAGGTATCCGCTTTCGCGCCTTGGTCAAGCAGGTACATTGCAATATCGAAGCTTCTATTGTCGAGTGCATTGATTAGCGGGGTGATGCCGTCTGGGTTGGGCTGATTAATATCCGCTCCAGCTTCGACGATGGCGACCGCACAGCGGTAGCAGCCCGAACGCGTGGCATAAAGCAGCGCGGTAAGGCCACCGGTCTGGCGGAACTGGGCTCGTGGTTCAGAGGTCATTTGCCGCTGCCAGTCATCATGCGACGCACGTAAACTTACTTCTGCAGAGTGTGTTATTAGCAGATCGACAATATCGGGATAGTTCCCAGCAGCAGCCCACATAAGCGCGGTTTGGCCACGGAAGTTTTCTACTTCGTTGACTTTTGCACCGTGCTCAATCAGCAACTTGGCAATTTCCAGCGAGCCAACTGTCGAGGCCAGCATGAGCGCGGTTTGATTATCCTGATTAGGTGAATTGGCATCAGCACCATTGTCGAGCAACATCTGCACCAGCTCGACATTACTCAACTTGATGGCCTCGGTAAGCGGGGAAGAACCATAGCTATTAGTAATGTTGGCAAGCGCACCCGCATCCAACAGGGCACGCACCAGCTCATAATCCACTGTGTAGGTAGCCCAGTGTAATGCGGTGGAACCATCGGGTTCGGCCACATTTACATCAACATCGGGGGAGGTTATAGCGGCTAACACAGCTTCGCGATTGCCTGCGCGCACGAGATCAACCAGTGATTCCTGCGCCGACACTACGCTTGAATGTAACGTTAATGACAACAACGCCAATGCAAAGAGTGCAGTGGTGGCCTGTTTTTTTATAGGTTGTGTGCGTGTACTAATGGCCATGTTAGACAATGTTGCCTCCAAAATTAGTGTAATGCGCCCAATGACCTTTAGCGATGTCGTAAAGGAAACGATAGGGGTCAGCAAACTTACGATCTACTTCGTTCAACACTCCTGCATCGAGCATGTCTTGCGCACTGTTTCCTTGGTCGGTCAGGTCTGTGGTGCGTTGATACAGATGCAACATCATGTCACGTTCGAGTTGCAGTTGGGCACGAGTCATCACCGGCCCGTAGGCAGGCACAATGAGGGTCTGCTCATTGGCGAGTTCCAATAAATCGTCTAAGGCGTCTACCCGTCCACCTAACCAGCCGCCTGCATACCAATCATGTGATGGATCTAGCAAAGGCGATGCCACATCACCAACCGCTAGCACATTGGAGTCGCGAAAAAACACATAACTGTCACCCCGGGTGTGTGCCTCAAGCAGGTAACCAAACTCAATATTTTCAGCACCCGAAGTAAGCTCTCCTTTTTGGCGAAAAGTTTCGGTTGGACGGGCCGCTACTGGTAGCGCACTTACCCAACGATCTTCGGCTGGCACGTAATAATCAGACGACAACCATTGGCGGGTGATGACATGGGCGTGGATGATCGCGCCTGCTTCACCGAACAAGGTGTTGCCGCCGGTTTGGTCTGCGTGATGATGGGTGTTGAACAGGGTGTGAACTCGCTTGCCAGCGAGAGCGGTTTGAACGGCATTGGCCAACTCTACTGCACCACTGTCAACGAGCAGGATGCCGTCGGGCGTGGTCAGCGCCAGCAAATTGCCGGGCGCACCCTTGATAAGCTGTAACCGGTCACCTAGTGCTTCTATTACCAGTCGTTGTTGAAAGCAGCCTGCGAGGCCTCCCAACAGTGGCAAGGTTACCGTTGCGGCGACCGCTCTCAGGCCAGTTTTCAAAACGTTTCTACGGTTGATCGTTTTCATCTACTGCTCTCGCTCAACGCTCGACTCATACTTCAGAGAGGATACCGGTACTGTTACCAAAACTGGCTTGTTGGATGCCGAGTTTTTCTAGGATGGTCAAATGTACATTAGCCAGCGGTGTGCGCTCAGGCAATATCAGATTCTTGCCGCCAACATGATTACCATTCGCGCCACCAACAAGTATTTCGGGTAATGGATAATTATCGTGCTGGTTGCTGTTACCCATATTCGAACCATAAAGAAACAAGGAGTGGTCGAGAATGCTGCCATCGCCATCCGGTGAGTCTGACAGCTTCTGCAGGAAATCGGCAAAACGTTCCATGTGATAACGCTGGATAATGGTCAACTTACGAATACGTTCACGATCATTGCTGTGATGGCTTACCGGGTGATAGGAATCCGGTACACCAACATGGTTATAGGTTCGGTTAGTGCCTTCGGCAACCATTACAAAAGTGGCAATTCGGGTAAGATCTGCCTGGTAAGCCAAAGCAATCAGGTCGAACATCATTTTGACTTGTTTATCAAAATCTTCCAACTCACCGACCGGTGCGTCTGGCACAGTTACACCATCTAAATCTCGGCTACCCGCCATCTGTACACGCCGTTCAATTTCGCGAACGGAATCGAGATAGTCAGACAATGCCGCCTGGTCGCCAGGGCCTAGGCTAGCTCTCAAAGACTGAGTCCGTTCAGCAATCATATCCAGGACGCTCGAGTTCTTGCGAATCAACGCATCACGTTCGGTAGCCGTATCACCTTCGCCCATCAGCTGAATGAACACCTTACGTGGGTTGTGTTCCATCGGTAGCGGTGTATTAGGGCTGGAATAAGATGTAGTAGCAGCGTAGAAGCCGCCATTACCAGCCGCAACCTGAATGGTGGTTTCGGAAGACAGTTCTAGCGAAGGCAGTGCGGTTTGTTGGCCCAATTGCTGTGCAATTATCTGGTCCAGCGTGATGGCCATGCTGGCATTTTTGGAGGCAGTGTCGGGCCTGACGCAAGACAGCCACGTTGCAGGATTAAGCGTGTGCACAGAACCACCTGCTGCCGTGTTTTCAAGATTTTCAAAGGTTGTGACGTAGCGTTTTAATGCTTCCAGCGGATCAAGAATATGACCAAGCTTAAAGTTGTCGCCACTGCCGCTGGAGGTCCACGCGTCAACCTCTTTGCCAAAAGGCGTGTTGTTCATGATGGCGCCATGTGGCAGATAGAAGAAGCCTGCACGAGTTTTAGGCGCTGCTGCTGTCTGAGCCAGTGCAGTGCTGGCCGGCACCATGGCGTCTAGAAATGGCAAGCCCAGCGCTACCGCGCCACCGCGTAAGAGTGTGCGGCGGGACAAATATTTCTTGGTGAGGAACGTTGCCATCGTCTTGTCTCCGTTGTGTTAATTGCCAGCGTCTGCGTAAGTTGCTATTACTTTTATTTTTCAAATTTGGTGTTTTCAAAGTGGGGCTTGTAAAGATGCCACAGCTTCTGTTGCAGTAGGTTGTTCTGTTGCCGTTTCTTCGCCGCCCTGGTTACGGAACGCTGCGCTGTTGACGATACCATTAACAATGGCAGCAAATGTATAGTTAGACTCTGCTGCCGTGCGCACAATTTGACGAATTTGAGGCATGTCGAAATATTCGATTTCACGATTGAGTGCATACATCATCAAGCGCTTGGTCACGGTCGTGGGGAACTGATCCGGCCGGCTCGTTAGATAGTGGCGAAGATCTATAGGGCCGTTTAGCAAGCTTCCGCCCGATAGCGTTGAAGATGCATCAATTGGTGCCTGTGCAGCCGCGTCGATATCTCGCCAGCGGCCAGTGACATCAAAATTCTCCAGCGCCAGGCCAGGCGGATCGATCAGGCCATGGCAGGCCTGGCAAGTAGGATTCTCGCGATGTTTTTCTAGGCGAGCGCGTACAGTAGTCGTTTTATCTCCTTCATGAATGGAAAGATCTGTAACAACACCTGGCGGAGGCGGAGTTGGCGGTGTACCCATGATACGGTCGAGTACCCAAGCGCCGCGCAACACTGGCGAGGTGCGATCACCATAAGATGTTCGCATTAGTACAGCTGCTTTGCCCAACAGACCCCAGCGTCTTTCATCGGTTAGTTTCACTTCGCGAAATTGCGGGCCAAGCACACCAGTAATGCCATAGTGGCGAGCAAGCGCGTCGTTGAGGAAGGTGTAATCAGCATTCAGCAGATCATGCACACTGCGATCTTCTAACAAAACGCTGGCCAGAAATAAACGCATTTCTGTTTCAAAATTGCCGCGCATTGCAACATTGAAACCGGCTTCCAGGGGTTCGATTTGTTCGAGCTCATCCAAATTTAACCAAGCAAGAGCAAAATTTTCGACCAGTGCTTGTGCACGGACATCTTTAAGCATACGTGCAACTTGTTGTTCCATTATGGCAGGATCAACGAGTTTTCCTTCAATGGCCAGGGTGAGCAACTGGGTATCAGGGCCTTGGCTCCACAGGAAGAATGACAGACGCGAGGCCAGTTCTAAATCATTCAACTCACGTACACCAGTTGGTTGGGGTGCAGCTTGAATTGCGCGATAAAGAAAATCAGGGCTGGACAGAACTGCCGTTACCAATTCGGTTACACCAGCGTCGAAACCACCCTCTTCTTGCCTACCAGCGTCATAGAATTTCATCAGTAAGTTCATGTCGGCTTCAGTCACAGTACGGCGGAACGCCTGGGTTGCCAAGTGTTGTGCGATGTTCTCTGCGCAGGCTCGCTCTTCCGAGTCTAATTCAGGCGTACAAACGAATATTCTGGAACGACTATCGCTCATTGAAAGACCCTGGGGCGCGAACGGCCCATCAACTTGCATACCTCCTTTGATAACCGGCATGTCTGAGATCCTGCCTCCCCCAGCTGTATCGTTGCTCAGCGCCAGAGATCGTTCGATAAAAGTAGCAACAATTTGATGGTTACCCGCCTTCACCTGTGCTGTGAATGCCATCTTGTTAACAATGGCTTCCCGACCCTTGGGTCCGTCGCGGTCAGAAAAAGCAAGATCCTCGCTCCCCCCAATATCTCTGCGCGCTACCTCGACGCCATCAACTAGAAGGACCATCGTGGCCATGGTCAACATACCAAACGGATACAGGCCTGCATTGAGATTATCGGCATCTAGAAAGTTGAAGTGATACTCCCCATCGGCCGGAAAAACATGCATGAAACTCATACCACCGCGTGTGCCTAAGGGAAAGCCGTCCCGGTGGTTGTTCTGGGCTGGGTTGCCGCCGGGCCCACCTTGGGTCGAGCCGGCTGCCGTATAAAAAATACTCGCCAATTTCGGCACTGGTTCGCCTACTGCTTGGCGGGCTGCACTGCGGGCTGCAGACAAGTATTGCTCCATGAATGAAGGTGAAATGCCAAGCGCACCTGCAACATTATTAAAACCTTCTACTTCGATATCGGCAGGCAGTGCCTGTGCAGGATCAATCTCCACCCCAAGCAGTGTTTTTACAGAAGCGGCAAACTCCGTGCGGTTCAGGCGTTGAATCGGAACATGGCCAACACGCCGATCTGCGGCACTGGCGTCGATGGTGGACTCGAGATAAGAGACGACTGAGTTGATCTCGTCTTGGCTTGGCTGGGGTTGACCGGCGGGCGGCATGAGCCGGCCACGTAACTTTCCGATAGCCGTTTCCCAAACTTCCGGCTCCTCGCCGACATGAGTCAAAACTAAGGCCTCGAGGTCAATGCTGCCGGAGTAGTCCTCTAAGTTATGGCATTCCACGCAATAAGTCTGGACTAGGTTGTTTAAAACGGTTTCTTGGCAATATACAACCTGTGCCGAGAGGGCAAATACAGCGAAAGGCGCGCAAGCCCCGGCTAGGTTCAACGCATATCCAAACACTGCACTTCTCTTGCGCATAAACTTCCCGTCTTAGTCTTCGAATGGCTCTTCTTGGTTTGTTCTTCTTGTAAATGTTTTTGAACTGTCACCCAATGTGAATCGCCTGATAAAGTGAGGATAAAGGAGCATCCCCCAGCACGTCCATACTTACAATGGTCAATCTTGGCACGACAGAGGCTCATAACCTACCATCTTGCATGATCTTGCATAGTTCTGCCTCACTTGGTTCGGACGTTCGAAATACAATCATTATGTAATATTTTGTTAGGTGCTAATGCAAAAATCTGCTGAGTAAGACACTAATAAATAATTAAATTGATGCAGCGCCTCACAGCGCTGAGCAATAGCACAGCACAATTAAAAAATGATTATTTACTAAAAATGGACACACTTAGTCCGTGGGTACATTTTTGAAAACGTAGTTGAGTTGAAAACGAGGTTTTGTGGACTTTATTGGATTGTAAAAAACTAGGTGTTGGTGCCCGGGACCGGAATCGAACCGGTACAGCATTTCTGCCGAGGG
>CAIMTR010000033.1 GCA_903844415.1 uncultured Gammaproteobacteria bacterium | reverse complement strand
GCTCTCGAGTGGCGTACTTTGCGCCAACAAAATGACCTGGCTAATCTGCAAGGTGAAGGTGGTGTAGTTAATGTAGTAAATGGCTTTAAGAAAATCCGGCCAGACACAAGTAATGATCATAATAGTCACAATGACACCCATGACAACATCCATCATACGGGAGCAGCACACTAATGAGTTGGGAGCTGGTAAAACCTGAAGATTCTTATTCTGCTAGTCCTGGTATGAATCAATTTGAAGATTACATCCGTGAGAATGTGATCATGACTACGCTGGAAGACATGCTAGCTTGGAGTCGTAAAAATTCGCTGTGGCCTTTCAATTTTGGTTTGTCTTGCTGTTATGTAGAAGCTGCTACCGCCATTTCCAGTCGACATGATATTGCCCGTTTTGGCGCTGAAGTTTTTCGCGCCACCCCCCGTCAGGCCGACATGATTATTATTGCAGGTACTGTGTTTCGTAAAATGGCACCGGTTGTACAACGTTTGTATGAACAAATGATGGAGCCACGCTATGTAATCAGTATGGGTTCGTGCGCTAATTCCGGCGGTATGTACGACATTTACTCAGTAGTGCAGGGAGTCGACAAATTTTTGCCAGTGGACGTGTATGTATCTGGTTGTCCTCCTCGTCCTGAAGCCTTGTTACAAGGTTTGGTGCTGTTGCAAGAGTCCATTGCTAACAAACGTCGCCCGGTAAGCTGGATGATTAACGATCAAGGTGTACATGAAACCAAGAAGAACGTAGTACAAAGAATTGCCCGCGGCCCCGAACGTATTGCAGCAACAGAGTTGCGTAGCCCGGATGAAGTGTAGACCTAGAATAAGGTATGGCACGGATATTTTGACACCTGTTTCCAGCAAGATCGACTAACTCAGATTTTACAAAAGAGATCAGCAGTGAGCACTACTATCAGCACTCAAGCAAGTGAACTCCCCGCAGTAATCGCTGCCCTGTATCAACAATTTGGTGAGTCGTCTTTTATGCGTCAGCATACTGCCGAAGGGATGCCAACGTTGTGGACTTCTCGCGACAAGATTGTTGCAGTGCTCAAATATCTCCGTGATGAATACCGTCCACGTTATGAAATGTTGTTTGATGTAACCGCAATTGACGAACGCGTCCGTGTGCACCGTCAAGGGCAACCTGCCAGTGAATTCACAGTGGTATATCACGCCAGTTCTTTCTCTGGGAATTGTGATATCCGCATAAAAGTCGCACTCGCCATGTCAGATCTTAATGTGCCGACTGTGATAGGGCTGTGGCCTAGCGCCAATTGGCAAGAACGTGAAGTGTGGGACATGTTTGGTATCACTTTTACCGGGCATCCAAATCTAAGCCGTATCTTGTGTCCGCCCACCTGGAAGGGACATGCCTTGCGTAAAGATCATCCGGCCCGCGCGACCGAGATGGAACCGTACAGCATGAGCGATGAGATTCAAGACCGTGAACAAGAGCAACTTAAGTTCCGGCCCGAAGAGTGGGGTATGACCCGCAAATCCGAAAACTCTGAATACATGTTTTTGAATTTTGGTCCCAACCATCCAGCTGCTCACGGTGTTATTCGTTTTGCGCTGCAATTAGATGGCGAATATGTTCTCGATGTTGTACCTGATGTGGGCTATCACCACCGTGGTGCTGAGAAAATGGGTGAGCGTCAGACTTGGCACACTTATATTCCCTACACGGATCGTATTGATTATCTAGGTGGAGTTATGAATAACCTGCCATATGTGATGGCAGTAGAAAAGATGGCGGGCATTGTAGTGCCGCAACGTGTGGAAGTAATTCGGGTGATGTTGGCAGAATTTTTCCGCATCTGTTCGCATCTGCTATTTTACGGAACTTGGGCAGTTGATTTAGGTCAGTTGTCACCGCTGTTTTATTGTTTCGTTGATCGCGAAAAAGCTTTCAATATTATCGAATCCATATGTGGTGCACGTATGCATCCGGGCTGGTTCCGTATTGGTGGTGTGGCTCAGGATCTGCCTAACGGTTGGGATAAATTGATACGTGAATTTGTTGATTATTTCCCGGCGCGATTGGCTGAATACGACAAAATGGTTATGCAAAATACTGTCATCAAACAACGCACCCGCGGTGTTGGCGTGATGAATACCCAGGATGCATTTGATTGGGGTATGACAGGTCCCGCCTTGCGCGCCACAGGATTTGAATGGGACTACCGTAAAAATCGTCCTTACAGTGGTTATCAAAATTTTGAATTTGAAGTGCCCATTGGGGCAAATGGTGATTGTTACGATCGAGCGGCAGTTCGTGTTGAAGAAATGCGCCAGAGTTGTCGCATCATTAAACAATGTTTGGAAAATATGCCATCGGGTCCATATAAAGCAGACCATCCTCTGACCACACCGCCTATCAAAGAAAAAAGCAAACTTGATATCGAAACCTTAATTAACCATTTCCTCAGTGTTAGCTGGGGGCCAGTGATGGATCCGACCGAGGTCTCCATGACCATCGAAGCCACTAAGGGCATGAACATGTATTACTTGATAAATGATGGTGGTTCTGGTGCTTACCGTACCCGAATTCGTACGCCATCTTTCATCCATATTCAGGCCATACCTTTCCTGAGTCGCGGGTTGATGCTGGCAGACTTTACCGCCGTCGTTGCCACCACCGATTTTGTAATGGCCGATGTGGACCGCTAGGAACTAACCCTATGAGCAATTTAATCGCCAGCACTGCGCCTCGTGCACGCCAATTGACCCATGAAGAAATTCATGAGATCGAACATGAAAAAACTCACTATCCCTATCCGCAGGCGGTAGGGTTGGAAGCGCTAAAGATCGTACAAAAGTATCAGGGCTGGGTATCCGACGAGAGTTTGCTGGCCGTGGCGGCATATCTGCAGATTCCACCTGATGACCTGGAAGGTGTTGCGACATTTTTTAATTTAATTTACCGCCGTCCGGTTGGGAAAAACGTTATTTTGTTTTGCGACAGTGTGGCGTGCTGGATGCTTGGTTGTGATTCGTTGAAAGCTCACATTACAAAAACGCTAGGCATTGAATACGGCCAAACCACAACTGACAATTTGTTTACCTTGATCCCGGTTCCTTGTTTAGGTGATTGCGATAAAGCTCCTACTATGATGGTAGGAAATGAGTCGTACCGAAACCTGACCCCGACCAGCATTGACCAAATAATTGCAGACCACAAAGCCAAGGCTTAAGTGTTCTCCAACTTAGCATTGAGAGTGTTATAGGCAATACATGCAAAAACCACTGACTAAGAATATTGAAAAGGGCAGAGCACCATTTAACTTCCAGCAGTACAGCGCTGCCGGTGGATATTTGAGTGTTGCCAAAGCGCTGGCTATGGAGCCGAAAGCACTAGTTACCTTTGTAAAGGATTCCGGCTTAGGTGGACGTGGTGGCGCTGGTTTCAACACGGGTTTGAAGTGGAGTTTTACGCCTGAACCAGATGGTGGGCCCCGCTATCTGGTGGTTAATGCAGATGAAATGGAGCCTGGTACGTTTAAAGATCGTTTGTTAATGGAACACGACCCCCATCTGTTGATTGAAGGCATGATTACTTCTGCTTACGCTATTCAGGCATCAATGGCTTATATCTTTCTGCGCGGTGAATACAAACTGGCGGAAAAGAATTTACAAACCGCAATTGCCGAAGCTTATGCCGCTGGTGTGCTGGGCAAGAATATACATGGCTCTAACTACAGTCTTGATATCTGTTTGCACACCAGTGCGGGTCGCTATATCTGTGGTGAAGAGACTGCCCTGATTAATGCACTGGAAGGCAAGCGTGCCAATCCACGAGCCAAACCGCCATTTCCGCAAGTCAGTGGTTTGTGGGGTCGACCTACTCTTGTCAACAACGTAGAAACGATTTGTAATATTCCGGGCATCGTTACCCACGGGATCGAGTGGTACAAAGCTTTAGGCCTCAATGGTCAGCCTGGTACACGTATTTGTGGTGTTAGTGGCCGGGTAAAAAATCCAGGCTGCTGGGAAATGCCGGTGGGTACAACATTCCGTACTTTGCTAGAAGACTATGCCGGTGGCATGCAAGACGGCTACCAGCTGAAAGCATTCTTGCCTGGCGGTGGTTCTACCGATTTTCTTCTGCCTGAGCATCTGGATCTACCCATGTTGCCTGGTGATGTTGCTAAAGCCGGCAGTCGTTTGGGTACCTCTTTGATTATGGTGCTCGACGACAAGACTTGCCCGGTTGGATGTATCCATAACCTTATTAAATTCTTCGCCCACGAAAGTTGTGGCTGGTGTACTCCATGCCGTGATGGTTTGCCGTGGGCCGAACACATAGATCGGAAGAGCGTCGTGTAGGGAAAGAGTGTCTTCGCCTGTGTAGATCTCGGTGGTCGCCGT
>CAIMTR010000032.1 GCA_903844415.1 uncultured Gammaproteobacteria bacterium | reverse complement strand
CAATTTGACCAAATTCGAAAATATCAGACTCTCTAATAAAAAAATCTCTCTGCTCTGGAAAAAAAAGATTAAACCGAGTGAGATTAACCTGGCGGCTGTCGACTTCGGCAGCAGAAAAATCAGTGTTGATGGTTACGGATGCATTCAACTGCGGGGTTAGTTTGTAGTACACATCCAATGAAGGCTCAAAATTATTTTCAGCAAACCCGGAGGGGCCATACAATTTTTCTGTTCTCATAGTCAATGAAGGGACACCATCCAAACCAAGCCCCTGGCGCATACCTGAAAGACCAATAACTGTGCCAGCTATACTAGGATTGATTTGCCGATTGCGAGATACCCACGCAATACTTTCATTATTGCGTCTAATAGCACGACGAAAATTAATTCCCCATGTGTCGGAAGCAGGGTTAAACGGCAAAGTTTGAAAAGGAATCCGCATCTCACTGTACCAACCATCAGCTACGCGTGTGGCACCAGCCTGCCAGATACCATCCCAGTTTCCATCAATCTCAGAAGTGTTTTGATACAAGCCCTCCCAACGAACACCGTTGGCATTTACTTCAAAACGATAACCGTTGCGGCGATCGAAATAAGGATCGAGAATAACTGCGAGAATGTCATCCGATTGCAAACTTTCGCCATGGCGCATGATATTGGCGGCGACTTTAGACATATCACTTTCGGCAAAAAAACTGCCTATATATAGTGCATCCTCTGTATAGAAAATCCAGACTTGCGTTTTTTGGGAAGGCTGACCGTATTCAACAGGTTCGTACTGGTGAAAATCTTCAATCAGCAGCGCTTGCGACCAAGGCGCATCATCGAGTATCCCATCTATTGCAGCTTCCCCAGTTAATTTTGGAATGACAACAGACTTGGCATCAGCCCCGCTCCCAATTGTTACTTGTGCCAGCGTTTTTTCACTGAAGCCCAAAACAAATGCTGCAAGTAAAAGAAAACTTGTTACAAGTGGTGTACACAATCGTGTTGCCAAATAAGCCACAGAAAAATCCAGATGTTAAATAATGGTCAGAATTATATTGCAGGGAGTATTAGAGGCAGTAAACAAAGATCGACTCTTTGCAATCATTGCAGGTATTTCCCTTTAATTTGCACAAACTAAACCTGCGCTGAATTACAGCAGGATTTATCACACATGAAAACTCAACGACACATTTAATTTTTACACGGTTGACTATCTGAGCAGCACTTATGAGTAAGTGAAACTGATTCCATAATTGTCATAATAGAGCCTTTCTTGGTCCAATCCGGCTGAAGTCAGAGGATGTTCAGTTAACCATTTGCGCAAAAATTTTAGTTTGAAGTCCTTCCCTTGCAAACTCAATTTTGGAAGTGTATCAACATCTTCCCGACGCCTATGTAACAAAACCGCCAGACGCAGACATACAACTAGTGGAATTAAAGCTGTCATGGTCTGTTCGTCCATTTCCTCAAACTTCTTATCGTACAATCCTTTACGTTGGCTGCGCACCAAATTAGCCAAAATGTATTGCTCATACCGTCCAAAGCCTGCCAAGTCACTAAAACGTAATATGTAATAACCATGATGATGGTGACTAGAATGCGAAACACTCATCCCAATTTCATGCAATTGCGCTGCCCATGCAAGAATTTTAGTGCGTGACACTCTCGGCAATGAGGGACCATCGATATTTTTCCAAAAATATAGAGCTGTATTGGCGACCCTTTCGGCCTGATCAATATCAACATGATATTTACGCTGCAAACTGATAACAGTATCTGCACGTGAGTCATGATCACTCAACCTACCGATAATGTCGTACAACAAACCTTCTTTAAGCGCGGCATCACCAACATGAATACTGTCGAGTTTTAGCTGATCAAATAATGCTTTGAGTATGGCGATTCCTGCCGGCAAAACCGATCTTCGCGGCTCAGGTACATTCAACAGAACTGATTTATTGCTCAGAATTTCCGCATACAACCATGCTAATGAGCCAGATGAAATCACAGCCCCGCCGTCGCGTGATTGCACTAGGTCAGCTATGGTTCTGATAGTACCTGAAGTTCCAAATGCAATTTTCCAGCTGGTTTTCATATAGTTTTTACGAATACTTTCAATCTCCGTACAAGCCGACACATAAGCTCGATTCAACTTTACTGCACTGATTCTGTTGGTTTTTGAAAAATACAATTCTGAAAATGTTACACAGCCCATGCTTAAACTTTCCAAGCACAATGGCTCGTAATCCTTCCCGATAATAATTTCGGTACTACCCCCACCTATATCAACCACCAAGCGGTGATTGTGATCGTTGGTTACTGAACGGGCTAATCCAGAATAGATTAATCTCGCTTCTTCAAAACCCGAAATGATTTGAATCGGCAAACACAGAGCAGCTTCTGCTGCTTTGATGAATTGTTTGGATTGCCCAATAGTCCGGAACGTTAGAGTTCCAACCACCCTGACTTGTTCTCTTGGTATATCCCGTAATCGTTCTGCAAACCGTGCCAAACATGCTAGCGCGCGGTTTTGCGCATCCATTTCTAGATGTCCATCAGCTTTGATACCTCTGGCCAGCTGTACCATTTCTTTTTCCCTGTCGATGATTTCAACTCGGTCATTCTGAACTCGAGCAATCAACAAATGGAAACTGTTGGATCCCAAATCCACAGCCGCAAAATAGGGGGAATCTAGCTTAATGGCCATTATGCTTTTTCTTTCTATTTAGAAATAAAAAAAGGCAATGATTTACACCATTGCCCCTGAATACTGCTACCCGCTAACCACCAGGTAATAGAGATGTAATTTCTATTTTTTGCTTTTCGCTACATGAGTAGCAATGGCGTCCATGAGTGCTGGCGACAGGCAATCATAAGTTGGCAGACCGATTGCACTAAGCCGACCACGCACCTCACCCATTTTGGCTGGGTCTGATCCCTGCTCAATGATAGAAGAGACAAAAGCAGCAAAATCAGGGCCACTCCAGCCAGTCTGGTTTGACAATTCAGTATGGACAAAATCCAAACCATAAAAAGGATGACCGGTATTTTCGATACGACCAAACATGTGAACACCACAATCTTTGCAAGCATGACGTTGAATAGCTGCATTGGTATCGACGATAGTTAATTTATCGCCATTAGCTTTGACACTAACTTTATCCTTGCTGACAACGGCAATCAGGGAGAACGGCGCACCTTTAGGCTTCCAGCATTTGCTGCAACCACAAATATGATTGTGAGCGGTTTGAGCGGCAACACTTACTTCAACAGGATTGCTGTTGCATTTACATTTCAGTGTGCCACCACTGAAACCGTCTACACCTTTCCATATACCACCATCTACTGATGGATGAATTTTCACGTGTGTATATTTAGGTGCTGCAGGTGCACTACCACCACCAAAAATTGAGCTTAAAAATCCCATAACCTACCCTCCAAAATATTGTTATTTGTGGTTTAGACCTGAATACATCTAACCGTTGGTTTTATTGCTTATAAAATGCACTACCGCTGCACTTAATCAAGAGTAAACCAGGCAGCAACTACAAATCAAGAAATGCGTGTAATTCATCACTTATTAACTAAAAGGCCAAATCCACCCCAACAATCTTTATCTTGATAGTACTACCGGGCGGATAATTGCCTTTCAAAACTTCCTGAGCAAGGGGATTTTCGAGCCACTGCTGGATTGCCCGTTTCAGTGGTCGCGCGCCATACAAAGGGTCAAACCCAAGCTTGGACAATTTATCCAGTACTTCTGGGTCCAATTGCAGTTGCAAATCCAGTTCTTGAAGGCGTTGTCTAAGCAAATCTATTTGAATGTTTGCGATGTCGCGAATATGTTCCTTCTGCAGCGGATGAAACACTACAAGCTCGTCGATTCTATTAATAAATTCCGGACGAAAATGCTTTGAAACCACCTGCAATACCGCTGCTTTGACGCTGTCATAGGCCGAATAACTTGCCGCTTCATCTTGCATGAGCTCCTGGATGCGATCAGATCCTAGGTTGGATGTCATCACTATTACAGTATTTCGAAAATCAACTGTACGGCCATGTCCATCAGTAAGTCGACCGTCATCTAGTACCTGTAGCAGAATATTGAAAACATCAGGATGTGCTTTTTCTACTTCATCAAGCAACAACACTGCATAGGGACGTCGACGTACAGCTTCAGTCAAATAACCCCCTTCTTCATAACCCACATAACCAGGTGGAGCACCAATCAAACGCGCGACTGAATGTTGCTCCATGAACTCAGACATATCTATACGTACCATGGCATCTTCAGTATCAAAAAGAAATTGCGCGAGAGATTTGCAGAGTTCAGTTTTACCAACACCAGTTGGACCCAAAAATAAAAAAGAACCATTTGGTCGACGCGGATCGGAGAGGCCAGAACGTGAGCGCCGCACTGCATTAGCAACTGCAGTCACTGCTTCAGCTTGACCAATTACCCGTTTATGCAACTCACTTTCCATACGTAATAGTTTTTGTTTTTCACCTTCCAACATTTTGGCTACAGGAATCCCCGTGGCACGTGAAACAACTTCGGCAATTTCTGCTTCGGTAACTTTATTACGTAGCAATTTCATTTCCGCAAGTGCAGGGTCAGCTGCATTTTCCAGCTTCTTTGTTAGCGAAGGAATGATTCCGTACTGCAGTTCTGACATTCGGGCCAAGTCTCCCACTCGCCGTGCAGTGTCCAGATCTAGACGCGCTCTTTCAATTTCACTTTTAATTTTTTGCGAACCCATTAGTAATAACTTTTCAGCGCGCAGTACTTCATCAAGATCAGCAAATTCTCGTTCCAGACGGTTGATATCTTCCTGCAATTTTTCTAACCGTTTGCGTGATGCTTCATCCTTTTCTTTCTTCAATGCTTCGCGTTCAATTTTGAATTGGATAAGGCGGCGCTCAAGTCGATCCATTTCTTCGGGTTTTGAATCTATTTCCATACGAATCAGACTGGCGGCCTCATCGATCAAGTCAATGGCTTTGTCGGGCAACTGTCGATCGGTGATGTAACGCTGCGAAAGTTTAGCAGCAGCAATTATGGCGGAATCCGTGATATTTACTCCGTGGTGAACTTCGTATCTTTCCTTAAGACCACGCAAAATCGCAATGGTATCGATTTCATTAGGCTCTTCCACCAACACTTTTTGAAAGCGACGCTCTAGTGCGGCATCTTTTTCCAGATATTTACGATATTCGTCCAATGTGGTCGCACCGACACAATGTAAATCACCTCTTGCAAGAGCTGGTTTGAGCATATTTCCTGCATCCATTGCTCCTTCAGCTTTACCTGCACCTACCATAGTATGGATTTCATCAATGAACAAAATAACAGAACCTTCTTTTTTATTTAGTTCGCTCAGGACAGCTTTGAGTCGCTCTTCAAATTCACCCCGAAATTTTGCACCTGCAATCAACGCGCCCATATCTAGCGCAAGTATTCTCTTTCCTTTAAGGCCTTCAGGTACTTCACCATTTATTATGCGCTGCGCCAAGCCGTCCACGATTGCTGTCTTACCTACACCAGGCTCACCGATTAATACGGGATTGTTTTTGGTACGTCGTTGCAGCACTTGTATAGTCCTTCGAATTTCATCATCCCGACCAATAACAGGATCCAACTTGCCCTGCTCAGCTTTGGCGGTGACATCCACGGTAAATTTCTGCAAGGCTTGGAAGTTGTCTTCTGCTTCAGCATTGTTGACTGTGGCACCACCACGCAAATTGGCGATGGCTTTTTCCAAAGCATTGAAACTTACAGAAAAAGAATTCAATAACTTGCCAAGCGCACCTTTATCTTGCATGGCCGCTAACAACACACTTTCGCTGGACATAAATTGATCGCCATTTTTCTGTGCTATTTTATCGGCCAGATTAAGCAACTTGTTTAGCTCAGGTGATATTGAGACTTGGCCATCGTGTGCATCTACAACCGGCTGATCGGCAATAAGCTTGTCCAGTCCTTTTCGCAAAACAGCCAGATCAAATCCAGTCTGCGTCAACAGAGCGCGAATCGAACCCCCTTTTTGCTCAATCAATACACTCAGTAAATGTACTGGCTCGATATAAGAATGATCTTTACCAACGGCCAATGACTGAGCATCGGTCAATGCCAGTTGCAGTTTACTGGTAAGTTTTTCCATACGCATGATTGCAGCCCTAGCTTATATTCATAGCAACAAATGTGGGGGGTGTGGCTGCATGATTCAAGTCAAATGTAAGTTTGGTCTTGATAAAGCTCAACCTGCCTGTAAACAAAGCAAAATTTTACTGAAAAACTTAAGCACTATGGCACCGACATATTGCTTGGAAATATCAGTCAACTGCACCTACCTTTCATCACTTTGTTTTGATAATAAGAGTAGCAAAACGACCTGTTGGGGATTTTTTTCGATGGGAGTAAAAATTGGAATCACCACAAAAAGTACAGTTGCAGTCCCCATTAATTTGGTTAATTCCTGCGGTTTTTAACCGAATTCTTGCAATCTGATACAAATCTGCAAACCATTTCCCTGGTTTAAAAGCTGAAGTGAAAGCTTCATGAGTTGCTGCCTCATCTTCGGGTACAGCCGCCTGTATAAACGCGGCTCTTACTTCATCTCCCACCTCGAAATGACATGACCCTATAGCAGGGCCGAGCCAGGCCATAATTTGATGTGGCTGAGACTTAAAACTAGCTATTGTTGCTTCTAAAACTCCGCCACATAAGCCACGCCAGCCAGCATGAGCTACGGCAATCTCTTGGCCATCAGTTGAACAAAACAAAACGGGCAAACAGTCAGCAGTCAGGATAACGCACGCAAGATTACTGCAGGTAGTATAGATAGCATCAGCTTGCGGGGATGGGGTAAAAGTGGAATTTTTTGCTGTATACACAGTACACCCATGTACTTGTTGCACCCATTGCATGATAGGTGCTGCACTACCAGTGATCTTGCCGATGTGTTCACTCAACAAAATGCGGTTTGCGATTACAGCAGCTGGATCGTCATTAACATGGTCAGCAAGATTAAAGGTTTGCCAAGCACCCTGGCTGTGACCACCAAAGCGGGTTGTGACAAAAGCATGGACACCAGCCGGCAGCTGCCAAGCAGGCTGATATATTCCATCTTCATTCAAGGTCTTGCTCCAGCAATGTTAGCAACGCCAGCATGTCGTCTGGTAATGGGGCTTCCCATTGCATAAATTCGTCTGTGTCAGGGTGATTAAAACCTAGAGTTCGTGCGTGTAAGGCCTGACGTTTGAACTGCTGCAAAAAAGCAAGTAATTGGGGTGCTGCACCCCGCGGTGGTTTAAGGCGACCACCATAAACCTGATCCCCAACTACGGGATGACCAAGATGGGCCATGTGCACACGAATCTGATGGGTTCGGCCCGTTTCCAGTTGCACTGAAATATACGTATGACTGCGGAAGCGGACTTTCACCCTGAAATGGGTTACAGCATCACGAGCACCTTCCCCGTCACTAACAGCACGTTTCTGCCGTTGGACCGGATGTCGACCAATGGGAGCATTTACTGTACCCCCGGCTGTTAATACACCTTGCACTACCGCTTCATAATGGCGGCCCATGGTACGCTCTTGCAACTGCGATACCAAATGGTGATGAGACTCCGGTGTTTTGGCGACCACCATCAATCCGCTGGTATCTTTGTCGAGGCGATGCACTATGCCGGCACGTGGCATACCAGCCAGCGCAGGGCAATGCGCTAACAAGCCGTTTAGCAAGGTACCACTATGGTTGCCTGCAGCTGGATGCACAACCATCCCCACGGGTTTGTTGATAATAAGCAGAGCAGCATCCTCGTGAACAATATTGAGCAACAGATTTTCAGCCTGGTGCTGTTCATTTTGCTCGACATGGGCGTGCAAACTGAGTAACTCCCCCCCAATCACCTTGTCTTTTGCTTTAGCAGTTTGTCCGTTTAGTTTGAGATCTCCATCCTTTATCCATTGCTGTAAGCGCGCGCGTGAATATTCGGGAAACAGTTGTGCTGCCGCCTGATCCAGGCGCAAGCCGCCTAGATCTGCACTTACTGTCTGAATTGAATCTGTATTTTGGGTCATTAAGGTTCCGAGTGCTTAAATTTGCAGCGCATAATACTGCTGAATTCTTGTTGTAGGGGTCATATTTAAGGTATGACTTGGTTCTCGCTGTCCACTTTACGGTGTAAACTGCGCGACCATTATACAAATCCATTTCATGAATACAGTGACCTGCCGTGAATAAGTCCTTTTTAAATATATTCTTCGTGTTATTTAGTCTGATCTTGCTTACAAGCTGTAGCTCCAATGAAGATGAATTTGCCAATTCGGGTGAAGAAACCTTTTATGATGCTGCAGTAAATTCCCTAGACGTCAGCAATTGGCCACGGGCCATTGATATTCTGCAGCAATTGGAGGCCCAGTTCCCATTTGGTACATATGCCGCGCAAGCGCAGCTTGAACTTGTTTATGCTTATTACCGCAACAGTGAACCGGAAGCCGCAAGAACCACAGCCGACCGGTTTATCCGGCTTTATCCGGATAATGCCAACATTGACTACGCCTACTACATGAAGGGCATGTCTTTTTATAGTGAAGATGGTCGCATTCTGGGACGTTACCTGCCCACCGATCCCAGCAAACGTGATCCTGGTAAAGCACGGGAATCCTTCGCAGATTTTTCGCAATTACTCTCACTGTATCCCAACTCGCCCTATGCCCCAGATGCCCGCGCCCGCATGATTTATCTGCGTAATTTGTTGGCAGCATACGAAATTCATGTGGCGGAATTTTATATCCAGCGGCAGGCTTATTTATCGGCTCTAAATCGTGCCCGTTTTGTTGTTGAAAATTACCAAAGTACTCCTGCCGTACCGCGCGCCCTGGAAATCATGGTCGAAACCTATCTAAGGCTTGGCCTAAATGATCTGGCAGACAACTCTCTTGCCATCCTCAAACAGAATCATCCAGCCAGCCCCACGCTGGATGCTGAAGGAAACTTCATTGTCTCCACCCAAATTACCGATCCTTCGTTTTTGTATTCCATGAGTTTTGGTTTGGTAGGAAGTAACAAAAAAGACACACCACTTGCTCCCACTCGCAGACCGACTCGTACTGATACACCTTATTTGTTTGAATTGCCTGTACTCGAAGAAAAACGTTCTTGGCTCAACATAATAACCTTCGGTGCGTTGGGTAACCCTGGTACAACAGCAACATCGACCCCCTGACGACCAATAAAAGCTACTTCTAATTTGCTTATGCTCTGGATATTTCGCGCAAGGTTGCAAGCCTGACTTTTGCATAAACATAATAATATTTGCAAGCCGTCAGAATTATGCAGTCAGAGCAAGCTATATCTATTGTGCCCACATCCACATTTTAGAGATAGGACACGTGGATAAATACTACATTAGCGCTGAACAATTACTGCAAGATGCTTTTGAGTTGGGCTTGGCAATTGTAAGCAGTGGTTTTAAACCTGATTTTATTATCGGAGTTTGGCGTGGTGGTACTCCGGTCGCCATTGCCGTGCAGGAAGTGATGAATTTTGTCGGCATCTCTAGTGATCATTTCGCCATTCGAACATCTTCTTACACTGGAATAAACGAACGTACTGAAGTAAAAGTACAGGGGCTAGATTATTTGTCTGGCAAGCTTAATGAAGCACATTCATTACTGTTGATCGACGATGTATTTGATACTGGATACAGCTTGCAACAAGTTCTAAGCGAACTTGATTTAATATGTAAAAAGAAACCTCCACAAGTAAAAATTGCGACACCTTATTTCAAACCCCTCAACAACAAGACAGCGCGCATACCAGATTATTATTTACACACCACAAGCAAATGGCTGGTCTTCCCGCACGAACTGCAAGGGTTGGAAGATACAGAAATAATCTATGGCAAATCTGGATCAAAAGGGCTCATGCAAAGGTTGTGTAAACTGCGGGAGTCAATAAAAAACAACACATAACTTACAATTTACTGGACTTGGGGTAGACATTCACAGCGCTTTTTTTATCCATAGACATTCGCAACAATTTTCACACGCTATAGAAGTACGTCCACTCCTAGGCCGTACCTACAAGCTAGATTTACCTATAAATTAAAAACTTGAAAACTCGATGCAGCATGAGAATGTTGCAGGTGCGGCTGGGAATTTAGCAACCGCACCTATTGAGGAAGAAATATCTGAAGGCAACAAACTTTATTATAGTACCTCTTCTCCTACCATACGCTCAGGATCCAGATTGTTTTCCTGACACAGATAGTCAAAAGGTTCGTTGCCATCGCTCCAGCTTAGGAACCAGCCGCCAGTCCAGGGTGCAGTGTAAGCACCAGGATCGTCAACCGTAATTTCGTAGCGCAATTGATCGAACTGTGGCCGCGAAATGCGCTCTATTAGATGTAATTGCGTGGTATGCGGAAATCCATCCCGACTGAACCAGAACTTGTCATCACCGTGGAAACCTACTGAGTCGACCACTAAAGTATCGGCTTCCCAATGCCCTACCGAATGACCATACCAGGAAGGGGCAGGATTGGCCGGATGGTCTCTTCCATCCATATAAACCTGGCGCCAGGAGTGGGGCGCACCAATGTTGACAAAAATAACCTGATCACCAATATCCAGTACTTCTAGCCCATAAGGGGTGTGAAACATCCTGGCACCACCGGAAGGTTTGCAGCGTGTATGCGGATCGTCCTTGCCACCACCTTCCCGGCGTACGGCATATAGTTCGGCAGCCCAGGGTTGAAATGGAACTTGTTCAAGCGTAAGCGCCTCAGGAATATTGGCGCGATTGCCACCGTTGCCGTTTACCATAGTACCGAGCAAACCTTCCCAGTTGCCGACGTTTTCTGGTGTGCCAGCAAAACTGACGCGACCTTCGGCATTACGGGGCACCGGCCGAGAGTCCACCGGATCAGGTGCTGCAGAGTCCTGCGCCACTACAGTTGCCACTACAGCTGATAGCGCCAAGACTGCAGTTGCTACTGCTCTTACCAGTTTCTTATTGCCTCTCATGGCGAGTCCTCAGTTTTAATTTTTATGGATACATCAAGTAAGGTGTGCTCCTACTCCCAAAATTTTTGTTAAGGAGTTGCGTCGCCGTTATCAGCAGGAGCTCCACCGGTCAAGGTTTGTTGCTCACTAGATGCTGCTCCCAACACTTGACCAGTAGCAACCAAGGTCACACTGCGAGCATTGGCAGTGGTGCTGCCATCACGGGCACGGGTAGCTTCTACTAGCATTTCATCACCAATTGTCATGCTATTTTTTTTCCAGCCGCGATTTTGCAACATATGGGGCGGACCCATTTCAATGCCCCAGTTTTCGATAACATGGGTTTCGGGATTTTCGACATCGATGTAGAAATACACATGCGGATTGAACCATTCCATCTTGGTCACATAGCCATTGAGTGTGACAGGCTTGTCGGAATCGTACTGTGCGCGAAAAGAATGGTGGGCAAAAGCCGGGGTAGCCAGTGCCAACAGACACACCAGACCACTCAGGGTGTTAAGCAGTTTGTTTTTCATGGGGCTATTTCCTCTTTATCACGTTTTAGGAATGAAAATTGTCGTTGTTGGTTGGTTATTGCTCGCAAAAACTTTCTTCAATATCACCTGCAACCCAGTCTAGCGTCCATTCTGAAGTCCAGGGTCTGGTATAAGCACGGGCATCGTCTACGGTGACCGAATAAATTAAAGTGTCATGATCCGGGCGACTAAAGCGTTCGGTTAGATGCAAGGCCGGGGTATGGGGCAAGCCCCCATTGGAGAACCAAAAACGATCATTAAATCCACTGGATTCCACCACCAGCGTATCACCTTCCCAGTGACCCGTAGAATAACCGTAATAAGTACCAGTCACTTCATCAGGATTGGGGGGGATACGACCATCCATGTTGATTAAACGCCAGTTACGATTGCCACCTCCGAACATTACATAGACACGTTCGTAGTTGCGATCTTGAATAATTCTGAAACCTTTGGGGTCCTGCAGATGGCGCGGGCCTGCCGGCGCGATACAGACACTGACCGGATCATCCTTCAGACCATTGGTCTGACGATATTTGTACAGAGCCAATGACCAATCCATAAAGGGAGCAACCTTGCTAGCATCTTCGATATTGGCAAGCAGCCCCATTTCATTCATGGCAACCTCCACACCGTTTTCTACCAATGCATGT
The DNA here is from genome assembly GCA_903844415.1 of uncultured Gammaproteobacteria bacterium. Taxonomy (GTDB): domain Bacteria; phylum Pseudomonadota; class Gammaproteobacteria; order Pseudomonadales; family Pseudohongiellaceae; genus CAILUG01. Next base: position 2,208 of record CAIMTR010000032.1, on the reverse strand, counting down.
TTGCTCGAGTTGGCCCAATAACCGAGCTCACCCGGCGCACGATCAAATCTGATTGTGTTGTCGTCATAACGTGGTGTTGCCTGCACAGTGGGTTCAGTTGTAGTGGTAGTGGCTTCACCACACCCACTCAAGGCTAAGGTCAGTGCCAGTGTAGTGCAGGAAAAAATTTTGGTGAAATTTTGCATCGATTCCCCTGATGGATTCAGCATTTATAATTATTGTTAGTTAGGTTTGTTCCGACTGCAGCGCGCTGCAGATTATTCCCGAGTCAGTACAATCTGATTTTCAACACCGCCAATGTTCCAGGTGCCGGTGATAGTGCGTTTGTAAGAACCAAGATTTTCTAACACACCATCCACAATGATGGGCTGGCCATCAGCAGAAGTTGCTTCAAAGTGTACAGCCCAAGTGTCAGCATTTAAGGAAGCGGTAGTAAAATTAACATTATTACGACCGGGATTGATGCGGCCATTGATGGCAGTGCCATCCCAGTTCATCACTACCACAGCGAGAGTGCCTGCAGCGCCCGCTTGGCCCCAGTTTCCACGCCAGGTGCCATCCAGTGGATAACCTTCCTGAGCAATTACCCATACACTGGCGCATAAAGTAAAAACTGCGAAAAGCAAAGAGATGATCAGTTTCATGCGGCAGGGCTCCTCTTTAAATCAACGTTATCAACATCGACTAAATTGTTTATTATTGTAAATGACCACCCAACTATACCGCATTTTTTCCAGGCAAACCTAGCAGCGGCTAGATTCAAGCAGGAGGAGGATAGCTTTCCTCATATTTTGCACAAAAGTAGCTTGTCAAAGCACTTTTGCCTGCCTGTGGTTAGTATTAAGGATACCATCTGCATAAATACCTACTTGACTTTAAAGGCCTAGGCTCTATCCTTCGCCGCATGCAAAAGAACCCTCTTTTCCCCCACATTATTATATTTATTCGATACTTGTATCGAAAATGAAGTGATGGGTTCAAGCCAAGGTTAAAGAATAACTAATTAGCTGAATACCCGCCCCGAAGCGGGTTTTTTTTACCTGAATTTTATCCAAGCCCTAAGGTTGCAACAGGTTTGACAATGAGTGATGAAGTAGAAATCGGAATTAACGAGAATTTTTCTTTTGTTACGGCAGAACATGCCGTGCTGCGTTTCTGGAAGCAGGAAAAGGTATTTCAGCTTTCGTTGCAGCAAACTAGGGAATGCCCACCTTTTATTTTCTATGACGGCCCGCCTTTTGCCACTGGTCTGCCGCATCACGGTCACTTGGTAGGTTCAACCCTCAAAGACATCATTCCGCGTTACTACACCATGCAAGGTTATTACGTGCAGCGCCGTTTTGGCTGGGATTGTCATGGGCTACCCATTGAACACGAGATAGACAAGGCACTGGGTATGTCATCCCAACAAGCGGTCGCCGAACTGGGCATCAAGGGTTACAACGATAAATGTCGTGGCATCGTGCAGCGTTATACCGCCGAGTGGGAAAAAACCATTACCCGAATTGGACGCTGGGTGGATTTTGAACATGACTACAAGACCATGGAGCCTTGGTACATGGAGTCGGTGTGGTGGGTGATGCAGCAGCTCTGGAACAAGGACTTGATCTACCGTGGCGTAAAAGTAGTGCCCTTCTCCACCGCACTTGGCACCGTGTTATCCAACTTTGAAGCAGGCTCCAATTATCAGGATGTACAGGATCCGGCCATCACTGTGTTGTTCAAATTAGAAGACGAAGATGCGTGGTTGTCTGCATGGACTACTACGCCGTGGACTCTGCCTTCCAATTTAGGATTATGTGTCAATGCCGATATGGAGTATGTGAAAGTTCGCGACGAAGAATTGGGCAAGGTTATATATGTAGCCAGATCCCGACTGGAATCGGTCGGCAAAAATCGTAATTTAACAGAACTTTCCAATTGTCCTGGCAGTGCCCTTGTAGGTAAAAAATATTTGCCGCTGTTTCCCTATTTCAATGAACTAAAAACAGAAGGGGCTTTTACTGTTTTTGCCGATGATTACGTTACCTCTGACAGTGGCACCGGCATCGTGCACCAGGCACCTGCGTTTGGGGAAGACGATTTCCGCGTCATGAAAGCCAATGGTGTCAGCACAGTAGTGTGTCCGGTTGATATGGAAGGAAAGTTTACTGATGAAGTCACTGATTTTGCAGGGGTCTATGTTAAGGACGCCGACAAACATATCAT
>CAIMTR010000031.1 GCA_903844415.1 uncultured Gammaproteobacteria bacterium | reverse complement strand
CACAGTCGAACATGGCATGTAATGACTCTTCCTATCAGTACCAATTGTTCCGAAAAGGCCGTTACATTGAAGACAGAGTGCGCCTCGGGGTTGCCTTGCAAACCGGTTTTCTAGGAGCGGATTTTCAGCTTACAGACACCACCAAACTGTGGGGTCATGTGCTGTATGGTCGCACTATGAATTCTTCTCCACCGACCCAGACCGGTCAGCATGAGGGCATATCCTACGAGACCGTCTTTACAGGCAACCCTTATCTGCCGGCAGTTGTGCAGCAAGCTATGACCACCGAGAAGCGCACCAGTATCCGTGTAGACCAGAACGGTTTTTCGGATATTCCTTGGGGCTTCCAAGAACGCCCAGTGGTTACCAATTACATGTATTCCGTGACCGGGGGCTTCGACACCCAGTTGTGGGGCGATTGGAATATGAAAGGCTCGCTTACTTCGGGCTATGCCAACAAACACAGCGTGCTCAACAATTGGGAACGCAACGACCGTTTCTTTATGGCGCATGACGCGGTGAAGGATCCGGAGACCGGCAACATCGTATGTCGGATTCAAACTATCGCCCGTGATTTCCAGCGCAAAGGCCGCAATCTGGAAGCTGAACTAAATGCTTGGGCTCAAAAAAATACTTCGGTCTATCCTACCGAAGGGTTAAATCCCTACGAGAAAGCCATCCCACTGAAATATCCTTTCGCAGTGGACAGCATCGACGGCACTATTAAGGATTGTGTGCCAGTGAATATGTTCGGTAAGGGCAATCAGTCCGAAGCAGCCATGCGGTATATATTCTCGGGCCGCAACAAGACTGCTAATTCCACGCAAAAGCAAGATTTCGCCGAGATTGTAGCCAACGGTACTGTTTACGAAAATTGGGGTCCTGGTGCGATTTCAGGTGCTATTGGCGCCAACTATCGCAAAGAATCCATTTCCCAAATTGTGCTTGATCCAGATATCGATACTCTTGGGCCACCCTATAACGTGACATTGCCTGACGGCACTGTGGTGATGCGCGGCATTCCCCCACAAATACAAACCGGTAGCGCCAACCTGCACCGTTTCAGTAGCCAGCCATCTTACGGTGGCGGCTTCGATGTTACAGAGATGTTTGCCGAAACAATCGTGCCGTTGTTTGATTCAGTCGATGGGCCGCAGTATGCCGAACTCAACCTAGCTGCTCGCCATGCCGACTACTCGCGCGCTGGTAAGGTGTGGGTATGGAAGGCGGGCCTGAGTTTCCAGGTGCTGGAAGACCTGCGTCTGCGCGGTACTTATTCCCACGATATGCGCGAGGGTTCATTTCGCGAACTCTTCACACAACAAGGTGGCGGTGGTACTCCTACAGATCCGGAGCCAACCAAAGAGACTCCCACCGGCCCGGCGGTTACCAATAGATCGTACCTAATCTCCAGCCTTGCTGGCGGCAATCCAGACATCGCGCCTGAGCAAGCCGATACTACTGCGATGGGTTTTGTCTATCAGCCGTCCTTCATCGACGGACTTCAGTTGTCACTGGACCGCTATGTAGTGAAGTTGGATCCATCTATCGTGCAATACACGGTGCAACAAATCGTTGATCAGTGCTTTCAATCCAAAATATTTTGTGACCGCATCGACCGTGATCCGGTTACCAATCAAATTGGGATGATCAGAAATCTCTTCGTTAACTCAGATAAGGCTAGGGTTAGCGGCTGGGATACAGAAATATCCTATCGCATGGAACCTGACTTTCTTGCCAACCAGGCTGAATCAATGAATCTACGACTAGTGGGCGGTTTAATGGATGAAAATTCCATTACCCCAAAAGGCGGTATCACGATCGAGCGCGCTGGCCAGTCAGACATGCCAAAAGAAATGGTGACCATCATGGGTGCCTATAATTTTGGCGACTATGGCGTTAATTTGGTACAGACCTGGGCCGGTAAGTCCAAAAGAAACAACACTTGGGTAGAAGGGGTTGATGTGGATAGCAACAATGTCCCTTCTTGGCATAACACCAACTTGGGTTTTTCCTGGAATGTAGAGTCAGAATTACTTGGCTTCTGGTCGGCGTCCTTCAATGTCACCAATGTGTTCAACCGGGGTGCGATACAACGCGGCAGCACCACTTCGGGAGACGAAGTTGGGCGGCGCTATTCGTTGGGGTTCGAAACTTCTTTTTAAGCAACCTTGATATTTTTATATCCACAGTATGAAAGGAGGCCAAGGATGGCTCTCTTCCATCCCCTTAATATGCTTGAGTAATACAGGACGTGGAATGATTCGAGTTAATGTGCCTGCCCATAAAGAACACATGTCACCGCCGACCATGTGTTAACCAGGGCTGTACATTCTTTTTAAACAACCGGGAGTTGTTATGAAAAAGCAATATATACAATGCCGCCTTATTACAGTAACGGCAGTTCTGGCAGCGTTTTACGCGCCCTACGTTTTGGCACATCATCCCGTATCAGCCAAGTTCGACACGACACAGTCGGTAACACTCACCGGTCGCGTGACGGAAGTCGACTGGGCCAATCCCCACACCCACATTTTCATGAGCGTGGAAGACAAATCCGGCGCCGTCAAGAACTGGGCAATCGAACTGGAAAGTCCTATCGAACTCGAGTGGGGCGGTTGGCGACCAGACACACTTGCCATAGGCGCTGTGATCACGGTTGAAGGGCCATTAGCCCGCAATGGCACTGGGCAGATCTGGGCCAACAGCATCATCAAGGAAGACGGCAACAGCGTGTTCGATCTGCCCGATAACATTCTTGAATCGCAATTGGGATCTCGCGTGGAAGGTCCCGCGCCGCGCTGGCCCGACGGTCATCCCCGGCTTGGTTCAGAACCTGGGCAAAGCGGCTATTGGTCCGTGCCGAGCCAACATTCGCTTGTGGAAAGCGGGGTGAGTGTGGCGATGGACAAGCATGGCATCCTCGCCAATATCGAAGATGCTGCAAGTGTTGCTCCTTTCCAAGACTGGGCACGCGATCTTTACGTTATACGCCAGCAGAATTTCATGAAAGATGATCCTCTGTTTCTTTACTGCATCCCACCCGGTGGACCACGCATGTTCCAGGTTCCGTACGGTGTGCAGTTTCTCGAGCAGCCCATCCATCAGCGCGTCACCGTGCTAATGGGCGGTGGCAACAGTAACTGGCGTTTGATCCACCTGGATGGCCGCGAGCAGATAGGCCAGGTGACTGGCAACGACAACAATCCGCTTTTTTTTGGCCGTGGCCTAGGTCGTTGGGAAGGAGACAGCTTTGTGGTGGACAGCAACGGCTTCAACGAAAGCTTTTGGTTTTCCAACGGTGGCCTACCACATACCAGTCAGTTGCACTTGATAGAACGCTTCACACGTGTTGACCTCAACACGCTGCAGTACGAAGTGACAATTGATGATCCCGGGGCCTACACCCGCGAATGGAAAAGTGCATGGACATTACTCTGGGTGGCGAACAAAGACCTGCCGGATCATTATTGCCAGGATAACCGCCCCTGATTCACGCTGACCCTACTATGAGTGAACATCCAATGAAAAACACATTCAAGCGCAATTCTGGAATTTTTATGCTGGCACCGTTACTCGCGGTGCTGGGCGCGTGTTCGCAGTCTGATGAAAGCATAACCGAGCAAACTAAATCCGCTGTAACACAAACTACAACTGTAACTGCCGATGGTCCGCCACGCCTTGAAGACGGCAGTGTAAACCTCGGACCGCCTCCGGGCTCGATGGGCTTCTGGACCGCGAACAACGGTAGGCTCGTCAATGATCCCAATAATTACGAGGCTGCCCGCAGGGAAATGAATTCGCGCGTTAACATCGAGGATGCACCGCTGCAACCCTGGACACTCGCGCTCACTAACTATCGGCAAGACACATTTATCGCGAGTGAGCCCTACACCCGTTGCAAGCCAGCAGGTGGTCCGCGCCAGATCATGTCGCCTTATGGTTTTGAGATCGTGCAGATGCCAGAGATGGAGCGTGTCTACATACTTACTGTATCCAATGCGATGAGCTACCGCACAATTTACATGGACGGCCGCGAGCATCCGGCTGAGATTCTCCGTCCCACCTACCTGGGCCACTCCATTGGTCACTGGGAAGGCGACACGTTGGTCATCGATACAGTTGGCTTTAGCGAACGCTCATGGACAAACCGCGACGGTTTACCCACTACAGACAAGCTTCACCTCACCGAACGTTTGACACGCAGCAGCCTCAACGACATGGACTACACCTTTACCATAGATGATCCGGGTGCTTACACCGCGCCATGGACGAGCGGTTTCGGCGTGGAATGGAACGCCGACCAAGAAGTGTTCGAGTACATGTGCCAAGAAAACAACATTTCGCCAGCGGCGATGGTGGGAGAGGGAAGGTTGAGTATTATCGTGCCGTAGGATGGATGCTTAATTAGTATCAGCAGATGTGCCCGGGCTGTCTTAGCTTAAGAGTTTGGCTTAAGAATTTGGCTTAGGCATTTGTCTTAAGAGTTTCGCGGATCATCACTGACACCAAAATAGGCACACACCAGATCTCCGCCCGTCTTCAAAATAAGGAGAGCAACTAACCACATTATTTCGCCAATAGTTCTGTTGTTAGATAAGTAGCAACATCATGTGCCTGTTCCGGAGTAAGTACCGAGCGGAAATTGGGCATGGCATTGCGACCGGTGCCGAGCATGTTCATGATGTCTTGCATGGTTAACAACTCGGTTAATTGCGCGCCACCCCCATGCCCCCCTTCACCCGTTTCACCGTGGCAATACACACAAGATTGTTGGTAAATAGTTAAACCAACAGCAACATCAGCCACCCGACCTTCCGGTATAGTAATTGCCGTAGCTGCACCACCTGCAGTCGGGGCTGCAGCAGGTACTTCGTTCAGAATTCCTTTGAGTGAAAACAGCCACACACCATCGCCTTTCTGGCCGCCAAATAAACCGCCGCCGGCATAAGTAGTAATGTATTGTTCACCCTTATACATGAAGGTACTTACCGAAGAATTGATAGGTGCATCGGTACGAAATTCCCACACACGTTCACCATTGGTGGCATCAAGGGCAATCAAGCGACCATCATTGCGCCCCATAAACACCAGTCCTCCTGCGGTAACCAAAGAGCCGCTACGACAGCCATCATTGAATTGTTTTTGCCAAACGACTTTATTTGTTTTCAGATCGAGCGCCGAATAAATACCACGTCTGATTAGTCCTGCTCCCACATAAGCACCACCCAAAAATTGGCCTTCGAAAGTGGGATCTTCATATTGGGAGGCATCGGCTCGCGCTGCATTGGCGGTATCGGTGGCACAGATATACATAGTCTGAGTGGTGGGATCGTAGGCGCTTGGTGGCCAGTTAACCCCTGCCAGCGGAGTGAAAACGACGGGTTTGTCAAAAAAGGGCGTAAATATCCGACCCTGATTTACCAGTTCATAATTTTCAGGTGCATAAGCCACATCAAGCGGTATCAGAGAATCTCCCACGGGGTAGGGCTGGGTTGCCGCAGTTGCCTGCCGTGGTTCTTGCAGCACAGCTTTTTCGTCAATGCCCAGCAGAGGTGCACCGGTTAGCCGGTCAAGAATATAAACCCAGCCAGTCTTGCCGGCCTGGGCCAGCCCTTTGCGCATTACGCCGTTGTATTCGGCTTCAAACAGAATGATTGGGTTGGGCGCATCGTAGTCCCAGATATCGTGATGCACTTCTTGAAAATGCCAGCGGTATTCCCCCGTGTGTACATCAAGTGCAACGATGGAGGCAGTGAACAAGTTGTCGCCGGGACGAACAGCACCCCCTAAAACCGGACCCGCATTGCCAGTAGAAAAATAAATCAGACCTGCCTGTGCATCGATTGCTGGTGTATGCCAGATGGGCGCACCGCCAAACTGCCACACATCGTTGTCAGCGGGCCAAGTGTCATGGCCGAATTCGCCGGGGCCTGGAATAGTATAAAAAGTCCAAATTTCGCTACCGTCTTTGGCGTTGTAAGCTTTGATACGGCCACGTGTTCCCAAATCACCACCAGCGTAGCCGGTAATCACCATGCCTTCGTAATAAAGCGGGGCAGCTGTCAGGCTGTAACCCACCTTGGGGTCACCGCCTTGAATCGACCAGACAATTTCGCCGGTCTTTTGATCAAGTGCAATTAATTTGGCATCTAGTTGTCCGACAAAAATTTTTCCATCACCAATGCCAAGACCACGACTTACCCAGCCACAACATACAAACGCATCATCGGGCAGCAAATTGGAATGGTAAGACCACAATATTTTTCCGCTTTCTACACTGATGGCAAAAACATCGTTTTGCCCAGTAATAATGTAGATCACGCCGTCGTAGACCAGCGGTTGCGCCTGGTTGTTATGCCGGAATTCCAAAGCAGAATTCAAGCCTGTGCGCCACACACCTTTTAAATTAGCGACATTGTCTTTATTGATTAGGGTCAGAGGGGAATAACGTTGATTGGACAGCGAGCCGCCGTTGGTGATCCAGCCATCGTCTTGTGGGTTGGACAATTGCTCAATGGAAAAGGCTGGCGCTGGTGTAATAGCTTCGGCAGCCAACGTGGCAGTGCAAAAAACAGACGAACACACAGCAACAAGAGTTAGTCGGAGTGCGTAATAATAAGTAAATGAAAACATGGGTGTTTCCTTTAAGAACATAAAAACAGATACAAGGCGGTTACGGGGCATCGTGATTATAGCCAAATAATTCGGGAGAACACGCAGTCTTGTTATGAATTCCACGGACTATTTAACAATGGATTTGCACATAATTTGTTAGACAATAATGGTTACACAGACCCTTTTTACAGAACAAATATTTCAATCTATTTGTGGGGTTATTCGCGATAATTTTGACAAACATCTTGTGTTAATCTCACCATATTGAGTATTAACGCTTCGATCAGGAAAGCTTCATGTATCAACTTATTAAAGACTTAAATTCGGTGCTTTCATCACCCGTGTTAACTGGCGCTGATATCAGTACTCGATATCAGCATGATTGGTCGGCCGAAGAACCGGGGATACCAGTCGCAGTCGCACGACCGGTGTCGACCGCAGAGGTTTCTGCCATTCTCAAAATATGTAGCGAGTTAGGACAGAGTGTCGTTGTGCAAGGTGGGCTAAGCGGCTTGTGTGGTGGTGGTAATCCACGTACAGAGGAGTTGGCCATTTCGTTGGAGCGGCTAGTGGGCATTGAAGAAATCGATAGCGGTGCGATGACTATGACAGTTAAAGCAGGTACACCTTTGCAAGTGATTCAGGAAGCAGCAGCAGCGGCAGGTTTCGTGTTTCCACTCGATCTTGGTGCGCGTGGCACTTGTCTTATCGGTGGCAATATTGCCACCAATGCCGGCGGCAATCAGGTATTACGTTTTGGTATGACCCGTAACTTGGTGCTGGGTTTGGAAACCGTGTTGGCCGATGGCACGGTAATTTCTTCTATGAATAAGATGCTCAAAAATAATGCTGCATACGACCTGAAACATTTGTTTATTGGTTCAGAAGGCACATTGGGTGTGATCACACGTGCGGTATTGCGTTTGTTTCCCAAAGCTAAAAGTCGCTGCAGTGCTTTGTTAGCGCTTGCTGATTTCGAATCGGTGATCAAACTAATGCACATACTGTCGCGTGATTTTGGCGGCGGTATGAGCACCTTTGAAGTGATGTGGCACAGTTATTACCATTTTATTACCGACAATGTGCCCAATATAACTTCACCGTTTGCCGTACGACATGCACTGTATGTATTAACTGAACTGGAAGGCGCCGACTCTGAACGTGATCAGGTTGTGTTTGAAAGTGCGCTAACTGCTGCTATCGAATCGGGACTGGTAGTGGATGCTGTGCTGGCTTCTTCAGAGCGAGAGAGGGACGGTTTCTGGAAACTTCGTGATGGTGTTGCCGAAATTGGCGCCTTGATTAAAAGTGGCGCCAATTTCGATGTCAGTGTGCCTATTTCACTGATGCAGCCATTTTTACAAGCAATTGAGAATGAACTGACGCGAGTAATACCTGCTTGCAAGTTGTTGGTGTTTGGCCATATTGCCGACTCCAACCTGCATTTTATCTGTTACACCGGCGATAAGGCGGATGTTAAAACCATCTACGATATCGTGTATCGCAACGTGGGTGAGTTTCAAGGATCGGTTTCGGCAGAACACGGTATAGGTGTGCAGAAACTCAGCTATCTGCCTTACTCACGCTCGCCGGAAGAAATTGCATTAATGCGCACTTTAAAACTGGCTTTGGATCCGCAAGGAATTCTAAACCGGGGGCGCGTTATTCCTTGACTGGATTTCTACCAGGGCAACAGCACTGCATTGTTGACAAGGATGTCAGTGGACAATGCAGTTTCTCCCGCCAAAATTTCATTACGCGAAAGAAGGTAGGCCAATAAATCCGAATATTGTGCGGGCGAGAGTGACATCACATTGTCCGGTGGCATTTTTTCGTAAATAAATTGTTGTAACTCTCCCACACTTTTACCTTTCCATTTGTCCCGAAAAAAACTGCCGCGTAATGGTGTGCCAAACTGGCCATTCACCAGCGTGGAGCCGTGGCAGATCTGGCATACTTCCTTGTAATGGGTCTTGCCGCTTTCTATCTGCATTGTGGAGATGGTAATGGCATTTTGAGCCTGGGCATTTACTGTGAAGAGCGAAAAGCATACGCACATCAACACATTAACCAGAAGGCTCGAAAAGCTTGGAAGGCATTTAGAGTCTTTTAATTTCATATTACAT
>CAIMTR010000030.1 GCA_903844415.1 uncultured Gammaproteobacteria bacterium | reverse complement strand
TTAGTTTGTGCCGCCGCAAACGCAGTCTTCAAGTGTTTTGCGTGCAAGAATTTTTGTCTAATCATCGGAATTAATTTAGGGTAATAAAATGAATACATTCGTCAAAAAAGCGGGTTTCGCTGTAATTCTAACCTTGGGATTGTCTACTTTTGCGATGGCCTTGCCCGCAGATTTCGCAGAAAAAATGGCTTCTCCTTCCCGTCCGCAAGCTGATAAAGATCGAGATGCTGCCCGTAAACCTATGGAAACCATGGAAGCGCTGGGCGTGCAGGAAGGCTGGACGGTAGTCGATGTTTCGGCTGGTGGTGGTTGGTTTAGCACTGTGCTTTCCGCTGCTGTAGGTCCACAAGGAAAAGTATTATCACAGTTTGGTGCCCGCGCTCTCCAAAACAACAATGGCCAGGCTCAGCGTGATCTCGCTGCCAGTCTTGGCAATGTCGAGCCGATGTTTGTGCCCATGGCAGAAATGCCAGCCGGTACTGCAGATGCAGCGGTTACTGCTTTGAACTTCCACGATGCTTTTAATTTTCGTGGTGATGAAGGTGCGACCGCGTTTTTGGCTGATATCTTTAATGTGCTGAAGTCTGGCGGTGTTGCTGCCATCATCGATCATGAAGGCACTGCGGGCGCAGCCAACAATGACCTGCACAGAATTCCAGCTGCAGTGGTGCGTGAATACATTGTCAAAGTTGGTTTTGAAATTGTGACTGAGTCCGATCTGCTCAACAACGCTGCCGATGATCACTCACTGTCCTCCAGTGATGACTCCTTGGGTCAAGCGACTGATCAGTTGTTATTTATTGTCAAAAAACCCTGATCTGATTTTTACGGCCCTACTTTTTTAGGTCGCTCAAGGGGTCGTCAGAGTAGTCGTCAAAGTAGTCGTCAAAGGGGTCGTCAAAAACCGAAGCATTGCTCAGCAAACTTCGGTTTTTTTTATCTGCCATTATTGATTTGCTTCTTTAAGTGCTTGTTGCCATAAGTCATACGAACAGTCGAATTTAACAAGGCCAGTGTCTTCGATACGTTGGTAATACACTGTCACGGTTTGTGATTTTGCATACAAGGCAGGATCGCTAATGGTGAGGTTAATCGCTAAGACGTCGTCGCCAAGGGGCGAAGTGGTGATAAATCCATTTGGCTGTGCAGTGACCTGCGCGCGGGTAATTTTGGTCACCCGTTCTATGATGGTGGTGGTCTCGGTGCTGGGCATTAGTCCTATAAAATTCTCAGCCAGCCCAACGGTATTTATCACCAGAGTGTTGCCTTCCCAGGCGCCAATACTGTGGCCCATACGCGAAGCTGAGTAATCGGCAGGATGATCGCGATCGTCCAAAAAAATGCGCCGCACCTGCTTTTGATTTTCGGCCACCATGGTAAGGCGGTTGGCAGAGTGAAAAAGTTCTATAGGGTAACCCTCCATAGATGTCATGGTGGCGGGCATGCCGGGCGTCACGCAGTATGATGCGGGCTCCACCATATTGGGGTAAAGAGCCGTGAAATCAGCCACCAAGGTTGCGCCTTCTGGTGTCAAGATATCACGGGTACTGATAGCTGTTTCGCTGGCGAAAGCGAGCCAAACGCCAGTGAAATCCTGAGGCGATTCAGCAGCCTGACTAAGTGACACAAACGGTAGCGTAAACGCGGCGGTACACTTGCAAAGTGTCCAGATCAAACGACCTAACATAAGCTTATCTCGAGGGGTTTTATTCGCCTTCAAATATGCGAGGTGAGCGCCTTGTATGTCAATCGCTGGCAAGTAAAGACGAGCAGGCTAACCTTTCGACCCACTCGCTTCACTTATCCCAATGCCTGTGCTGTTGTGCTAAAGTCGACCTTCATTTCGCAGCTTGCAATGCAAGTTCGCCAACCTACAATAATAATAGTCGGTGAAATGTTATGGCCCTGATTTTCAGTCAATACTTGGCAGATGTTCTGCATGCAGATAACGCCTCACCATTGCTGAACGCACTGCATGTGCGAGGGCGCCAAATTCTGATTATCAACACAGTTATATCAAGAGCCTAACTATGAGAAAAACTCTTCTGCGTGCTTTGCTACTTGCCAGTGTTAGTTGCGGCGCCAGCGCCCAGCCTGATTTAAACGGGTTATGGTTTCCTGCTTTTGGTCAGGGTGGGGGGCAAACACCTAATCCTTTGCCATTTACCGATTATGGAAAAAAACAGGCTGATGATTATCTCGCCGCTTTTGCCGTGGAAGATGATCCGGGTGGCTGGTGTGTATCGCCGGGTTTGCCCAGAAGTATCTGGGGCGCCCCGTTCCCGGTCGAAATTATCCAAACCGAGAGTTTTATCAATATGTTCTGGGAAGGTTATTTCCAATACCGCAAGATTTACATGGAAGGTCATCCACGTCCCGACCCCATCTTGCACACGGGCATGGGTTACTCGGTTGGGCACTGGGAAGGTGAAACCCTGGTAGTTGAAACCTCTTATCTACGTGAATACCCCTACATGCGGCGTTTGCCCAATACCGATGCGGCAACTCTGGTAGAGCGTATTACGGTCGCAACTCGCACCGATGCTGATGGAGTCAGTAACCGCTTCCTTACCAATGTATTAACGTTGACCGATGACCGTTTATATACTCAGCCGGTAACAGTCACCGGGACACTGGCCTATTCACCCACCACTCCGATCATGGAATATTCGTGCAGTGAAGGCATCTACGATCAGCATTTACAGGAAAGAGGATTGCAAGTGCCGGTGTTTGAATAAGGCCGGCTTTTTGGGCTTCTTGCTTAACGCAGCCAAGCCCATAGTGTTGCAGGTGGGTTGAACTAGAAACCAACTGGTAAAAATGACGCGGGTAAGCCGGCTAAGTTTCAGACCGGCTAAGTTTCAGGTCAAATACGTTTCACAAAATTTACGCAGTTGCCGCTAGTTTGAGGGCTAGAATACAGTCAGTTTTAGCAGGTATTACAAAAACTTATGACCAATCGTAGAGTTATCCTCAAAGCCCTTGCAACTACCGGTGTAATACTGGGCTTGCCTACCATTGGCAGCGCGCAAGCAATTTTTAGCAGCACTGACCTAGGCGGTGGGCTTACCTTACTCAGTGGTGCCGGCAGTAATGTTGTGATCGCGGTGGGTGCAGATTCGGTCGTGGTTGTTAACGGTGGTGCCGAGGCAAACGCCGCCGCATTGTTGGCAGAAATTAACCGTATCAGTGGCAATCTTCCCATCAGTGCTTTGTTTAATACCAACTGGCGCGCAGAACACTGTGGCCTCAACGCCTTGTTGGGTGCGCAGGATGTTCCCATTGTTGCGCACGAAAATACCCGACTGTGGCAGGGTGCTGATTTTTACGTCGACTGGCAAGACAAGAGCTATTTGCCGATGCCGGCAGCCGCTCGCGCCAATCGTACTTTCTACAAAACCGACAGCATGACTTTTGGTAATGAAATCATTGAATACGGTTTTGTCAGTCAGGCCACTACCGATGGTGATATTTATGTGCATTTCACTAAGGCCAATGTGCTGGTGGTGGGCGATATGGTGGGAGGCGAAAGTTACCCATTGCTCGACTATGTAACTGGCGGCTGGATCAGTGGCGCGCAAAAAACGACCGCAGCCTTGGTAGCCAGAGCCAATGCCGACACTAAAGTTATTGCAGCTAGCGGCGGCCTCCTAGGTTTAGACAAGTTACAAGCACAAGCCACCATGCTCGATCATGCTTATACAAAAGTGGCAGAAGCATTTAAAACTGGGCGTAGCCTGCAACAGTTTCAGGACGCTGATCCGATGCAAGAATTCAACGCTCAATGGGGCGATGCCCGCTTGTTTTTGGCTTTGTTGTACAAGGGCACTTGGTATCACGTACCAGGGCGTGCTGTACCAGGGATTATCTAGCGGGTTTGACAAGTATCAATATCCTAGCTGAGGCCAGGATTTAGCAGTGGAGTGAGTAATGCAAGCAATTAAAAAGCGTCAGTTAACCCAGGCAATCAGCATGGCATCCATGCTGTTGAGTAGCTTTGGCGCTGCGTGGGTTCAGGCTGCGCAATATGAATCTGCGCTGGCAGAATTAACCAGGCACTGGGGCACAATCGAAACCTATTGCAGCGAATGTCACAATCAAGATGATTTTGCCGGTGGCATTGATTTCAGTGTGCTTACCCCCGCAGATCTTGTTGCCGAAGCTAAAACCTTTGAGATGGTGCTGAAAAAATTGCGCAACAATGTAATGCCCCCGCCAAGTCAGGATCAACCTTCACAAGACCAACGCTGGGACTTGATTGCCAGCATCGAAAATACACTGGATGCCCATTTTGCAGAAAGCCCAGATCCGGGTCGCGTCGGTTTGCATCGTCTAAATCGTACTGAATATGTTAACGCGGTGTATGAAATTACCGGGGTCAAACTCGATGCCGAATTGGCATTGCCCAAAGATGACAACAGCGATGGTTTCGACAACATCGCCAATGTGTTAAAAATTTCGCCAGCATTTCTTGATCAATATATCGCCGCTGCACGAGTAGTGAGTGAGCAAGCCGTTGGCTCGCCTGATCCGCGTAACGAAACTGTTTTTTATCCAGTCGACAGTTCTAATCAAGGCAGCCATATCCACGGCTTGCCACTAGGTACTCGCGGTGGTGTGTTGGTTGAGCACATCATCCCTGTTGATGGCGACTACACCATCACCATTCCCGGTATGGCCAGTGCTGGTTATACCCTTGGTATGGAATACGAGCACACGGTGATTGTGACTGTTGACGGACAGAAGATTTTTGAACGTGCCATAGGCGGTGGTGAAGACCTGCGCCATCTGGATCAGGAACAAGCGCCGGCTGTCGCCGAGATTAATGGCCGCTTTGCCAATATCCCGGTCACCCTGAGCTCGGGCCCGCATGAGATTGGTGTTGCCTTCAAAGCGCGCAGTTTTGCTGAGTCTGATGAGTTTTTGAACAACATGGGTCTTAACCGCGGCATGACACGTATTGCCCGTACCCGCGGCATTCAGATTAAGGGCCCACTGGCAACCACGGGAGTGATCAATACCACCAGTCGCCAACGTGTGATGATTTGCCAGCCCGCCTCTGTTGATCAGGAAATAGATTGTGCGCGCCAGATTTTTGCCAGTCTTGCCAAGAGTGCCTTCCGGCGTCCCATCACCGAAGACGATCTGACTTCCGCGCTGCGGTTTTATGCCGAGGGACGTGAGCAGGGCGATTTCGATAACGGGATCAAGAATGGCATGTTAGCTATTCTCGCCAGCCCCAAGTTTTTGTTCCGTGCCGAACTAGTGCCGGCAACAGCCGTTGCGGGTGATGTGATCGCTATCAGTGAGTTGGAACTGGCTTCGCGCTTGTCTTTCTTTCTGTGGAGTGGTCCGCCCGATGCCGAGCTGCTCGATATTGCAACTCGGGGCGAACTCAGTAAACCTGAAGTCATGAACCAACAAGTCGAACGTATGCTGGCCGATCCACGCTCTGCTGCGTTAGTGGAAAACTTTGTGTTCCAGTGGTTGCGCCTGCGTGACCTCGACAAGATTGATCCTGATGTCGAGCTATTTCCCAACTACAGTCGTGGTTTGCTAGATGCATTCAAAGATGAAATTCGTTTTTTCGTTGGTGACATTATTCGTGAAAACAAAAGTGTGATGGAGTTGATGACAGCTGACTACACTTACCTCAACGAAGATCTCGCCTTGCATTACGGTTACCCTGCTATCAAAGGTGATCAATTTCGTAAAGTGCAACTGCCGCAACAAGAACGTACTGGTTTGCTAGGCAAAGGAGGCGTCTTGATGGTGACCTCTTACGCCAATCGCACAACACCGGTTATCCGTGGTGCTTACATCATGGAAAACTTTATGGGTGTGCCACCTGCTGCACCACCGCCTAATGTCGAAGCATTTCCAGAAACACCCGAAGGCGCAACCGTTACGCTCACTGTACGTGAGCGGCTAGAAACTCATCGCGATAATCCTGCTTGTGCCGGTTGTCACGACATCATGGACCCACTCGGTTTGGCGTTGGAAAATTTCAATGCTATTGGTGAATGGCGCGTTCGAGACAGTGATGCGGGCAATATCGATATTGATGCAACGGGGCGTTTGGCCGACGGCACTGCAATTACAGGTGTCAACGATTTGCGTAAGGCATTAGTTGCACGTCCTGACCAGTTTGTACAAACACTCACTGAAAAATTGCTGATGTATTCATTAGGGCGCGCAGTAGAATTTCACGACATGCCCACGGTACGTAACATTGTCGATCAAGCCGCCGCAGAAAATTACAGTTTTGCAGCCATAGTGATGGGCATCATTAATAGCGAACAGTTCCAGAAAATTACAGTACCCGCCGACAGCGTTCAGGTCGGTGCACTTTAAAAGCAGTAACAAGGGTTAACACTGCCCATTGGCAGAGGAGCAACACCATGTTTATTACCAAGAAATACCTGGCACGCAGAACCTTCTTGCGCAGCGCATTTGCCTCACTCTCTTTGCCGCTGCTCGACGCCATGATTCCGGCCAGCACTGCATTAGCGCAAACAGCTGCTGTATCGGCACCGCGTATGGGTTTTTTCTATTTTCCGCACGGTGCAGTAATGAACAACTGGACACCGGATGCTGCGGGCAGTGATTTTCTGCTCAAATCGATACTGGCTCCGCTGGAAAAATACAAAAGTCATCTGACTATTATTTCCAATCTGGAAAATAAACGTGCCTCAGGCCCGGTACACGCCATTACGCCCGGTACCTGGTTGACTGCTGAGTCTCCGCGCATCAGCCACGAACCTTTTGGCGGTGTCACCATCGACCAAATTGCTGCACAACATCTGGGCCAAGATACGCCTATGCCTTCCATCGAAGTTGCCACTGAATCAGCGGGAGCGGCAGGTTCTTGTGATCGTGCTTATGGGTGCAGCTACGCAGGCACAATTTCTTTTCGTACCCCAAGTACACCATTACCAATGGAAACCAATCCGCGTAAATTATTTCAGACTATGTTTGGCGTTGGCGACAATGCTGTCGAGCGCGAACGACTGGGCAAACAGAGCGCGAGTATTCTCGACCTGATGTTGATGGAAGCAAACGATTTGTCCAAAAAGCTAGGTGCAGCCGATCGCATCGTGTTGGGTGACTATCTAGAAACTGTGCGCGAAATCGAACGCCGGATTGATAAAACAGCCAGTCATGATCTCTCCCATATGACTTTGCCCGATGCACCAGAAGGCACCCCAGATTCTTTCGATGCTCGTATCAATTTACAGATGGATCTGATTTTGCTGGCCTATCAAGGCAACATCACCAAAGTTGCCAACATGATGATGGCTGCCGAAGTAAGCAACCAGACCTACAACCATGTTGGGGTTACGGATGCCTTCCATCCGCTGTCGCATCACCAGAACGATCCAAACAAAATTGGGCGTCTACTCAAAATCCAGGAATACCACAGCAAAGTTTTCGCGACTTTTATCGATAAACTTGCCGCCCTACCTGATGGCGATAACGGCTCCATGCTAGACAATTCCATCATGCTGTACGGCAGCAACATGAGTAACTCCAATGCCCATGATCATTACCCTCTACCGACTGCAATCGTCGGCAAAGCCGGTGGCACCATCAAAGGTGGGCAACACATTGTGACACCTGAGCGTACACCAGTGTCCAATTTGATGCTGACTGTGCTTGACCGTATTGGGGCAAAACCAGAAGGTGATTTTGGTGACAGCACCGGTTTGATTGCAGGCGTGTGAGCCACTTTTTGCCTGTAACTGGCAACATTGAGCACGAACAGAGAAGCCGAACATGAAACACAATTACATCGCCCGCGCTTTAGCCGCTGCATTCATCACTGTACTGGGCGTAACTACCAACGCCCAAGATACTAACGATCAGTCGTTTTTGGAACTTGCCAGCAAAGGTGAAGTTGCAGCTGCATTGCAAATACTAGGCAGCGTTACCGATGTTAATCAAGCACAAGCCGATGGCACCACTGCCTTACATTGGGCGGTGTATTACCACGATGTGGATCTGGTGAAAGCACTCTTGAGCCGTGCTGCTAATACCAACGCACGTAATGAATTTGGAGCTACCCCTTTAGCGCAAGCTGCTATCACCGGCAATCCAGATATCATCAGCGCATTGTTGGCTGCTGGTGCCGATGCCAACGAACGTGGTGCCGATGACCAGACTGCATTGATGATTATTGCCCGTACCAACAATCTCGACGCGGCCAAGGTGTTACTCAATGCAGGTGCTGATGTTAATACTGTCGAAAAATGGCGTGGCCAGACGGCTCTAATGTGGGCTGCTGCGCAGATGCAAGCCGACATGGTGCAGTTGCTGCTTGCAAGCGGTGCCGCAGTCGATGCGCAATCACTGCCCAACAATTGGGAACGCCAAGTTACCGGCGAACCCCGCATGAAAATTCTGCCTGTGGGAGGCTTTACCGCTTTACTATATGCCACGCGGGAAGGCTGTACACTTTGTACGCAATATCTGATCGCTGCGGGTGCTGATCTCAATAAGACTGATCCAGAAGGGGTAACCCCATTAGTGATGGCAACACTTAACGCCAAGTGGGATTCAGCAAAATTGTTACTCGATGCTGGCGCCAATCCTGACAAGTGGGACATCTACGGCCGGACTCCACTGTATGGCGCAGTTGACTACAACACGCTACCCCACGGTGGTCGTGCCGATCGTCTGTCTGCAGATCTGACTACCAGTTTGGAAATTGCTCAGTTAGTGTTAGCTAAAGGTGGTAACCCCAATCTGCAATTGAAACTGTTTCCGCCTTATCGTGCGCTTGGTGCCGACCGTGGTGCGGATGGCTTGTTGCGCACCGGTGTAACGCCCTTATTCCGCGCGGCGCGTGGTGGTGATGCAGAAGCTATGAAACTGTTAATAGCCAATGGTGCCCTGCTGGATTTACCGAACGAAGATGATGTGTCGCCCTTGATGGTTGCTGCTGGTTATCGCGCCAGCGCTATTGATACACGCGGACGCTTCCGTACCGAGCTAGAAGCATTGGAAGTTGCCCGCCTGCTGCTCGAAGCTGGTGCCCAGGTAAATGCGCAAGAAAGTTTTGGTCAGACTGCCATCTATGGTGCAGCTACCAACGGCTGGAACACTGTTGTGCAATTGTTGGCCGAGCATGGCGCAGACCTAGACCACAAAGACAGTGCGGGTAACACCGTAGTGGATGCGGCTATGGGCAAAGCAGGTCGCTTTGGCCGTGGTTCCGGAGGTGATGAACATATTGAAACAGCAGCCCTGATCGAAAAATTAATTGCCGAAAAAAAATAACAACAAGGAAGAACCAATGTCCGAGAACAATGATATGGGTAGTTTCGAAATAAAAAGTGCATCATGGATACAGCCCTTGGTGTGGATAGTATTTGCTGTCCGTTTTTTCTTTGAATGGCAGAAAACTGGCTTAACCAGCTCATTTATTGCCATGCTCGCCTTTTTAGCATTAGTACCCTCAGCCTACCTTGCACCTTTAAAATTGAACTTACCGTTTAAAGAAATGTTTTCGCAGCCACGCGTAGAACTCCCGTTGTGGGTTTATGTCAGTAAAGTTGCCGGCATTTTTTTACTCGTGGTCTATTTTTTATTGCCCATCTTAGGGTAACCAAGAGTCGCTGGTGTAGGCCACAAGGTCCTCGTTACAAGGTATAGTGTGCCACACCACTAACTGATTATTTTGATATGCAGCTAACTCACATCGCTGAGATCCGTGCCCTCGCCGAAGCACGTAAAGGCGGGAAAACTGCACTCAACCTACTACTTGCCACGCACAAACCTCTTAGCACAAAAAAACTCGCTCAAATTCCAGACGATCGTTATCTGTCGATGATGACCCGTTGTGTTTTTCAAGCAGGATTTAACTGGAAAGTCATCGAACACAAATGGGCAGATTTTGAAACAGCCTTCTACGGCTTTAATCCGAAAGGGCTCGCGTATTTAGCGCCAGAAAAATGGGACGCGTATCTCGAAGATAAACGCGTAGTACGCAACTGGATCAAACTAAAGTCAGTATTAGCTAACGCTCATTTTGTGTGGAATGTGGCCGAACAACAGGGATCTTTTGGAAAAGTATTTGCTGACTGGCCCGTTAATGACCAGGTGGGGCTTATGCAGTGGCTTAAAAAAGACGGTAGCAGGTTGGGTGTTAGTACTGCTATGTATTTTATTCGCTTCATGGGTAAAGACAGTTTTATCCTCAGCGCTGATGTAGTGGCACGGCTGCGAGCATCGGGTGTCGCAATCCAAGATAATCCAACCAGTAAAAAAGCGTTGGCGCTGGCACAAGAAGCTTTCAATCACTGGCATGAACAAAGTGGACTTTCGTACACACACTTGTCGCGTATTGCCGGCATGTCGATTGGCCAGAATTATGTCAGCAAAGTGTGAAGACTATAACTAGGGTCAGACCGAGCACAGCGAGCTATAAGCAAAACTAGACTTAGTGCGGCGTGATATAACCAAGGGAGATCGATCGCAGCGAGCCCTGATCCTAAAATTAAAAAAAGAGAATCTACTCATGAGCATCTGTTATTGCGGTAACACCAAAGCTTTTGCTGTTTGCTGCGAACCGTTCATCACTTTAAAAGATAAACCAAAATCGGTACGGCAGCTCGTGCGCGCACGCTACACCGCCTATGCGCTGGGTGCAGGAAAATATCGCGAATTTTTAGTGCGCACATGGCACCCTGCTAGCGTTCGTAGTGTCAGCGTCCAAGATCTTACCAACGACATATTTACCTGGAAGGGTTTACAAATAATCCAGGCATCACAGCAAGGCGATTACGGCAAGGTAGAGTTTAAAGCTAAATTTTCCGAAAATGATGGTGCCGATAACCTCCATCATGAGCGTTCGATATTCCAGCGCATCAATGGGGTGTGGTTGTATGTGGAAGGAGAAGTGCGGACAGGCTAGTTTGCGTTTGTGCCCCATAAACGGGTTGCCATGCTTGCTGTGCTTTCTTTGCAGCCGTCAACAATCCAGCCTGCGAGAGCTTGGGCTACATCTGGATAATCCAATTTAGTTGCTGATGTTGGGTGATGCAGCCAGGCGCTAATTTCGGCTCTTGATAACTTAAACGAAACTTCCGCATAACCTAGCTGGGTCAAAGCAGCTGCGTTGGAAAGTTGTTCCATCTGACCTTCGATTGGTTTGCAGTAGATACGCTTACCAAGATACAAACATTCACTGATCAATTCAAAGCCGCAGTTGGTGATGACACCACAGGCATTAAGTAAGTTCTGTTTAAACCCGTTTCTGGAAATAGGCCGGTAATGCAGGTTTCCAAAATCGATTTCCTGAGCCTCTGGGTGATAAATATAAAACTCAAATTCTACAAAAGTGCGGAGTAGTTCGGAAATAAACTCCAAATTTTCAAAAGGTAGATAAACAATATGTTTATTCGGAATGTTAGGTTGGTACTTTTCTAGTTTTTTGAAGTTCAGTATGGGAGGTAAAATTGGTTGCCCAAAATGATGCCAGTGCAGACCAACGGAAGTTGTGGCTGGAGAAAAATTGTTCATCAAGGCTAAAGAAAGTGGATTAGTGCCACGCATGGGGATGGGATATTTAAAGGCATATTGGTTGCCGATCCCAACAACACGAATACCGCGCTTGCGGGCAGCATGGGCAATTATGGGCTCATAATCTGTAATGACTAAATCATAGGGCTGCAGATCAAGAGTTTTTATATCATTAAAAAATTGCCGCAGATTATTTTTTTTTAGTGTGGCAAGTAAATTAATTTTGCCTTTTTTAACAGCAAAGGTTAGTCCTTCGCGCCAGCTGTAATCTTGGATATCACCACAACCTAGTTCTGGATTTCGGCCACTTAATAACCAATTGACATCCAAATCAGGATATTTTTCCAAAGCTGCTGCCATGGTGTTAGCGCGGTTAATGTGTCCGTTGCCAGTGCCTTGTACACCAAACAAAATTTTCATCAGGTTAAGGGTGTAAATAAAAGTATAAAATATTTACACCAACCGCAGTAATCATAAAAGCAGAAGAGCAATACCAGTGCCAATTAATGCGCCCATCAAGGTATCCCCCGGAAAATGTACACCGAGGATTACGCGTGATGCACCAACTGTTGCCGCCCAAAGGTAAAGAGGGAAAAACCAAGGGCTAAAGCCTAGTGTTAACAAGGTAACAAACATAAAAGCAGCCGAGGTATGTCCAGAGGGTAGGCTAAATTCATCAGCTGGCGTAATTGTCGCTTGAAAATCCTTGATGAAATTAGTCGGTCGACGTCGTTTGATGGTGTTCTTCAAAAAATAATACAGGCAGCGTTCAATCGTAAAGGCGGTAACTGCTGTAGCCAGAAAATTACGCGCAGCTTCACCGTGTATAAATATGCTCAAAGGCAGCAAAACGGTGTAGAGCCATCCATCTGCAGTCATGGAAACAATCAAGGCAATCTTAGTGAGAGTGGAGCGATGGGGAATATCAAGCAAAGATAGAAAAGAGCGTGTATCTATGTGCTGCAGATACCCGACCATACGTGCTGATTTGTGGAATGGTTGCATTAACATTGCCCAATAATACGGGCCGCATGTAAATTCTTTGTTAACGTAGCATCAATATTTAATTAATTATAATTAGGAGCCTGACGCGCGAAAATTTTTTGTCTTAACCTCTTATTAACAAGAAATTCAATTATCCTCTATAAAATCCGAACCAATACATTTGTAAGACTTTAGCATCAAATGCGTTCCATTTTGGTAAAAGGAATCCGTGAATCTCATAAAAATATTGTACATATGCACTCACAACCGCTGCAGAAGTATTCTTGCCGAAGCTATCACCAAACACTATGCGGCTGACAAGATACTAGTTGCCAGTGCAGGCAGCGTACCTGCAGATTTTGTGCATCCTTTAACTCTAGCCTCGTTACACCGCCACGGCATTCCAATTGCTGGTCTTCACAGTAAATCTTGGGATGAGCTGCACGGTTTTGCTCCAGATTTTGTGATTACTGTTTGTGATAACGCTGCCGCCGAACCCTGCCCACTGTGGTTTGGTGATGCAATTGTCGTGCATTGGGGTTTGTCTGACCCGAGTGAGCTCGCAGCAGATAAGCTTGCCTGTCTTATTGCTTTCGACATTATTGTCGCGACGCTAAAAAAGCGAGTAATGCTTATTCAGGATTCTATATTGGCAAATATAGATCTAGCAGGTATGGAAGTAGTGCTAAGGAATTTAGCAGAAGAGTTTTAAGTGCCGTTTAAAAACACCAATTATTGCAGAATTAAGTGCAGGTAAGTGTTTGCACTGATTCAGCAGTGGGATAAGCGTTATCTGCATTCATAACAATTATTAATAGGAACAGCGATGGCAAAAAAGATATGGCGTGCAGTTTGGATATCCGATGTTCATCTTGGTACCAGTGGTTGCAAAGCTGAACTACTACACTCATTTCTAAAAGCCCACCCAAGTGAATATCTGTATATGGTAGGCGATATCATTGATGGCTGGCGCCTAGCTACTAATAAGTGGTATTGGCCTGATACTCATAATCGCGTTGTGCGAGAGGTGCTGCGTAAATCCGGGAAAGATGGCACAAAAGTTTATTACGTAACCGGTAATCATGATGAATTTTTGCGAGACTATATTGCCGATCACCCATTTGTAATGGGCAACATTAGCATCGTTGATGAAGTCTTCCACACCACTAGTAGTGGTGAGTTGTTATGGGTAGTACATGGCGATGCCTACGATGGAGTTACACGTCACCATCGATTGGTCACTTTGCTAGGTGATATGGGTTACGATTTTTTGCTTTGGTCCAACAGTTGGTTCATTCAACTGCGGCGATTACTGGGATTGCCCTACTGGAGTCTTTCCAAAGCCATTAAGAAAAAAGTGCAAGGCGCTGTCAGTTTTATTTATGATTTTGAACATACTATTGTACGTGAGGCATTACAGCGAGGAGTTAAAGGAGTGGTGTGTGGCCACATTCATCATGCTGAAAAAAAACGCATCGATACAATAAATTATTACAACTGCGGCGATTGGGTTGAGAGTTGTACTGCGTTGGTAGAAGATGAAAATGGTGAACTGCAAATCATACATTGGGCAGAAAATCAGGAAAATTACCTTAGTGTTGATCGCAAGAGTAAAGAAATTATTACTGTAATTGAGTAATACTTAGGCTCACCACAGCTGAATGGCTGATAATACTTACTCTATTTCTAGACACTATTAATTAAATTTAACGATTTTTATTTATGACAATTACTAACCTTACTTGCTCAAGCTGCCAAACTAGTAATCGAATCCCTTCGGACAGGCTGGGTGACAAACCTAAATGTGGTAAATGCCAAGAGCAAATATTGCAGGGCTATCCGCTTGAGCTAACAACGGCCAATGTAACGACTGTATTGGATGGTAATTCAGTGCCGGTGCTGGTTGATTGCTGGGCACCCTGGTGTGCGCCCTGCAAAAGTTTTGCGCCTATATTTGAGCAGGCAGCGCAGCAACTGGAGCCGCGGTTGCGGCTGGCTAAGCTAAATACAGAAGCAGAACCGCAGTTTGGGGATCTTTGGCAAATTCGTTCTATTCCAACCTTAATATTATTCAAGGAAGGCTTGGAATCAGCCCGAATGTCCGGCGCGTTGCCACTTAATCAATTAAAAAAGTGGTTGTTGGAGCAGGGCGTATAACTTTAGCCCCAGGGTATGGCGCGTGATTGTGTGCCAAATACCAAGCTAGACTTGCTACGTGTATAGCAAAATAATTGTGGTTTAGTTTATAGAAACTAATAGTTAGCAGTTAAGCCGTCTTTTTATGATGTCAGATGTCAGATGTCAGATGTCAGATGTCAGACTTCTGAGTCGGCGTGGTGGCGTTGGTAATTTCAGCGGGTTAAAAAAAACAAGACCAAATATCATTCCGCTCAGCAAGCCAACAATATGGGAAGAGTTTGCCGAATTCGGGGCTATCAAGTAGCTGATAAAAATCGAGAATATTCCAAATGTTATAAAAGTATAAGCAAATTTAGTGGGGAAATGGTGGGGCTTTTTAAGTGCGGCACCACAGCAAAACCCTAACATGGCTAATATTCCAGCCGAGATCCCTGTATAAACTTCAAAATGGTTGTATTTCGAAAACAGCATGGACACCAAGGCGCCCAACACAGAACCCGTAAAAAAAACCGCAATGCCACAGCGCCGGGAAATAGCGCCTACTATAGGTGCAACAAATATAAGCATCGCTAGGTTGGCAAACCAATGGGGAACGCTGGTATGAAACCAAGGTCCGACTAACAAACGCCATAACTGCCCTTGCCGCACCGAGACATACATACCTCCAAATCGTTCTAATAATGGGTCTAGGCCCCCAAGCAGGGATTGACCATACAACTGCACACACGCTGCGAGTAGCATTGCTCCAGTCCACGCTACTACATCGAAACTCCCGTAGTGCTGCACCGAATAATAAAATAATACGCGTTCAGTTAATGCATCCAGATTTCTTATAACCAGCCTGTAGTCCAATGTCCAAAAAATAACTATAGAAAAGGTAAGTAAGGCAATATTTATAGTCTGCGGTCGCTCTCTTAAATAACCAGCAACTGTGATGCCTAACACCAATCCCAAAAAAATATAAATTCCGATGCGTTGCATACACATTAATTTATTATGAACGGCAGTTCTGTATTCGTCTAAACATAATACCGGCATAAAACGTAGGCTGCCTGGCCTTGCGATAATAAGAGGGTAAAGGGGCTGGTTCCAGCGTGAAATGGCTTTCTCTACGGCGGCTTTGCCCATGATAATTTTTTTGCTGTAGGGTCTAAGTGCTTGCCACTGTCCACTAGAAGCAAGAGGGAAATTTTCCATATTTCGCCAATCTACTATCATAAAAACTCTCTGTTTTATCCATAAAAAGAGTAAAAAGAGGAATGCCAAGCGCGCTGCTAGTGAGCATTGCCGTGCATTCCTCCCACGCATCAATTATAAAAATGCGCTTGTGCGACTTTCTTTGTTACTACATCCAAGCGTAATACATCAGAGCAAACGCCCCTGTTCCAATTACAAAAGGTGAGCCCGCTCCCAGGGCCATCAAACCAAGAGTTATTCCACAGGCTTCAGCCGTCAAAATTGCTGCCCCTGATACACTTTCCATTTCTACAGCAGTTAATTCACGCATTTTTATCTCCATACTTGGTACTGGACAATACTCCATGTACTTAGGTACATCGAGATAACGACCGCTCCAGTGTCCGGTCAGTTATTTCTTTTGGATTCTGATCTAAGATGTATAAATCAAAATCTTCATTGTTCATCCTTGAATTGCCGATCTAGTATTACCGTATTGCTGGTAGCCAAAGCTTGAATAGCTACCAAAATAAGTGACCTTACTTCACAGCTTCCTTGCTGAAAGTAAATTTAGTCTAGTACAGGTTGGATTTTTTTCCAGGGAGAAAGAGTTTTTATTTGCTTGTGATCAGCACCACATTTTTTTACACCAACGTCCTTGTATACAGCGTTAAGAGTTTGCTACGGAGTACACACGTCCTTTCCTCTGCTATAAGCAGGACGGCTTGTTACGCGCTTGCGCCATTGCTGTACATGCTCAAAACTTGGCAAGTCTAAATGTTCGCTGGCGTTGTAAAAATTATCTAAACATTCCACCCACGGCACTATTGCGATATCGACAATGCTGTAGTCGCCCATGATGTAGTTGCGGTCTTGCAGGCGTGTGTTGAGAACGCCAAGCAGGCGTTTAGTTTCGTTGGTGTAACGATTTTTTGCGTAGTTATCGCTGGTTAAGTCTTTGGCATATTTATAGAAGTGACCAAACTGACCAAACATGGGGCCAATGTGCGCGGCCTGGAAAGTTAACCATTGCAATGCATCCAAACGTGCGCGGTAAGTTTGCGGAAATAACCGTCCGGTAAGATCGGCCAGGTATTGGAGGATGACGATGCTTTCCATCAGGATGATGGGTTGTCCCTCGGGGCCATTAGGGTCGAGTATTGCGGGGATTTTACCGTTGGGGCTGAGCTTTAAATAATCGGGATCAAATTGGTCGTTTTTGCCAATATGGATAAGGTGAGCATCGTAGTTCAAATCTAATTCTTCCAGACAAACGCTAATCTTCTGGCCATTTGGGGTTGCCAGAGAATAGAGCTGAATGGCATCGGGGGTAGTGGGTGGCCAGCGTTTTGGAAACCAGAGGGCTTGGGTCATATATTTCCTTTGGGTGATTACAAATGGCTTTGGATACAAGTGCTGGCCGGGGCAGGCCGTGCTGTTTGCACCGTCTATTATTAGCCCACACTTGGCGATCACAACACAAAACTTTTACCTTTCGACAAATTCCAGAGTGCTGTGGATAATGCCGCTCGGTAAACCATTGTCCCTGCTGCGCAGGTTCAAGCCCTATTGTGAGGATTCATCATGACCGACTATTTGCCCTGTACCGAGATAAATCCACCCAGCCTAGCAACTGCAACCGTAATCTGGCTGCATGGTTTGGGGGCAGATGGAGACGATTTTGTGCCAGTGATTCCAGCGCTAAATTTACCTGCCGATCATGGCATTCGATTTGTGTTGCCGCACGCACCCACCATGGGGGT
Organism: uncultured Gammaproteobacteria bacterium; assembly: GCA_903844415.1. Lineage (GTDB taxonomy): Bacteria > Pseudomonadota > Gammaproteobacteria > Pseudomonadales > Pseudohongiellaceae > CAILUG01. The sequence goes on along the minus strand of CAIMTR010000030.1, from coordinate 1,800 downwards.
TACCATCAACAACGGCATGGTGATGCCTGCCTGGTACGATGTGACTAACTTTGATGGCAAGCGCGGCTACAACCACGAGGATCTGCTTACTTCGGCGCTTGCTGTACAGGCCTTGATCGACCGCGAGATTACCCGCGGCGTTCCCAGTAATCGCATTATGCTGATCGGATTTTCGCAAGGTGGTGCAGTTAATTATCAAGCTGTCTTGACCTACTCAAAACCGTTGGCAGGCATGCTGGCGCTGTCTACTTATTTTCCCACCCAAGCGTCTACAGCGCTAAACCCTGCCAATGCCGGGTTGCCTGTGCTGATTTGCCACGGCAGTGCTGATCCCTTGTTGCCCATCTCGATGGCCAGTTCTGCACGCAAAGCTTTGGAGACCTTGGGTCTGGCACCGCAGTTCCGCTCGTATTTCATGGGGCATGAATTGTGTGGGGAAGAGGTTGTGGATATTGCTAGTTTTATTACGGCGAATTTGTAGCACACAGCTCCCTTCGGCTTGAGTTCAGTGTATATGCAGATGAGCTCTTTTTCGGGGCCCCGATCTCGGTATGTACGTGAGGACGATGCTTATAAGCCGGTGCTAGTGTGCAACTTAGTAATCACATAACTACATGAATGGTGCCTTATAAATAATATGCTTGCTCATGCAACTGTCTTGCAGTCGCAAACTCAGCCTTTCATCCATGTCGATAATGTATGTCGCCGGTTTACCCATGGCAGTGGTACGCAAACAGTATTGGCCAATCTGACTTTTTCTTTGCACCGCGGTGAAACGGTTGCGTTGCTAGGTCGTAGTGGTTCAGGCAAATCAACCCTACTGAATTTGATCAGTGGCATCGATCAAGCAGATTCCGGCACAGTGGTTATCGATGGACAAAATCTGTCACTGTTGAATGAACGTGACCGCACCTTGTTTCGCCGTAGGCAAATTGGGTTCATTTATCAATTTTTTAATTTGATAGATAGTCTTACTGCAGTAGAAAATATTGCGCTGGTGCTGGAGCTCAATGGCGTTAAGCCGGCTCTGGCACTGGAAAAAACACAAAAATTATTGGAAACAATGCAGATGGCAGATAAAGCTTCACATTTTCCTGCCCAACTTTCCGGTGGCGAACAACAACGCATCGCCATCGCCAGAGCGCTGATTCATTCCCCCAAATTGGTGCTCGCCGATGAGCCTACCGGAAATTTGGATGCCGAAACCGGCCGCCACATGTTGCATCTGCTTAAAACCAAAATCCAGGCAAGCAACAGTACTTTGTTACTGGTGACGCATAGTCTGGCGGTTGCCCAAACTGCAGACCGGATTTTGACTCTAGACCACGGCAAGATCCAGGAGCGCACTGGTGACTTTGCCTGGTAACACAGGGCAGTACCATCTGCTCCTGCTGACTGCATGGCGTTATGCCGCCGGCCATCGCTGGCAAACGGCCTTGAGTTTTCTCAGCATCATGCTGGGTGTGATGATGGTAGTGGCGGTTGATTTGGCCAGCAGCAGTGCCCAGCGTGCGATGGAGCTGTCGGTGGCGGCAGTCAATGGCAATATTTCACATCAAATAGTGGGCGGCTCCAACGGAGTTCCAGACAGCGTGTTTACCGCGCTACGCACCGAACTGGGTGTGCGCCGTAGTGCGCCGACTCTCACTGCACGCATCCGTGTTGGCAATACTGAACTGACTCTGATCGGCGCCGACTTTAGCAGCGAAGCTAGTTTGCAACGCCGTCGTCCAGGCTTAGCCGCCACAACTTTGGAGCTTAACTCTATAGCACTGACCGCGTTGGCAAGTACCGGTGCTG